>JASHVV010000015.1 GCA_030044385.1 Gammaproteobacteria bacterium | reverse complement strand
ACGCGGCAGCGGCATGGCAATGGTGTTGATCACGCATGATTTCGGGGCCGTGGCGGGCGTCGCGGACCGGGTCGCCGTCATGCAGGCCGGACGCATCCTCGAGTTGGATAGCGCGGCTGCGGTCCTCAAGGCGCCCCGCCACGAGTACACACGGGCGCTCCTCGGCCGGACGCTCACGGTGGATTCCGCCGCCGTGGGAGCTGCCGGTCCGTCCGGCGCCGCGCCGGTCGCACTCGACATCGCTGCACTCTCCGTGAAGTATCGCGCGCTCCACGCATTGCACGATGTCAGCCTGAAAGTGCGTGCCGGCGAAGCGCTGGGCGTGGTAGGGGAGTCCGGCTCCGGCAAATCGACGCTGGTGCGGGCGGCGCTGCAGCTCATCCGGCCGGGCGCCGGCCGCGTGACCTGGATGGGCCGGACGCTGGCGGCGCTGCCGGCGCGGGAGCTGAAGCGCCTGCGCCGCGACCTGCAGGTCGTTTTCCAGGATCCGCTCGCGAGCCTCGATCCGCGCATGACCGCCGGCGCCATCGTCGCCGAGCCCCTGCGGGTCCACGAGCCGCAGCTCGATGCCCGGGCGCGGGAGCGGCGGGTGAGCGGGATGCTCACTCGGGTGGGCCTGGGTCCGGAGATTGCGGGCCGTTATCCGCACGAGCTCTCCGGCGGACAGTGCCAGCGCGTCGGCATCGCGCGGGCGATGATCGTGGGTCCGAAGCTCCTCGTCTGCGACGAGCCGGTGAGCGCGCTCGATGCCTCGGTGCAGGGGCAGATCCTCGATCTGCTCGCGAGCCTGAAGAGCGAGCACGGCATGTCGGTCCTGCTCGTGAGTCACAACCTCGCGGCCGTCAGACGGCTCTGCGATCGGGTCCTGGTCCTTTATCGCGGACACATGATGGAGCTCGGCGAGGCGCGGACTCTCTTCGAGCGGCCCCTGCACCCCTACACGCGCGAGCTGCTGGATGCCGTGCCGGTGGTGGACCCGGAGGTGCAGCCCGGAAGGCTGGCGCGGCTCGGGGAATCACCGCAGGCTCACGGGGATGCGGCGCAGGCGCGAGGGGACGATGCGCCGGCGGGCGGATGCGCATTCCGGGCGCGATGCCCGTACGCGATTGCGGTCTGCGCGGCGCGGGAGCCTCCGTGGGAGGCGGCCCCCGGGGGAACCTGGGTGGCGTGTCACCGCTTCCGCGAGCTCGCCGATGGTATCCTTGAGCGGATATGAAGCCCGAGACCCGCATCCGCCCGAGCGACAGCCTGCACAACGTCCGCTACGAGATCCGCGGCAACCTCGCCCGCCGCGCACACGAGCTGGAGCGGCAGGGCTACGAGATCGTCTCTCTCAACATCGGCAACCCCAAGGCGTTCGGGTTCCGGACGCCGGAGACCATGCGGCTGGCGATGATCGAGAATCTCCCCGAGGCCGAGGGCTACTGCCACCAGAAGGGCATCTTTCCGGCCCGCGAGGCGGTGGTGATGCAGCAGCAGGCGAGGGGTGTCACTGGAGTCACGGCCGAGGAGGTCTTCATCGGCAACGGGGTGAGCGAGCTCATCGATCTGGTGCTGCGCGCGCTCCTCAACAGCGGCGATGAGGTGCTGGTGCCGAGCCCGGACTATCCGCTGTGGACGGCCGCGGTCACCCTGAACGGCGGGCGCGTGGTGCACTACCCGTGCCGGCCGGAGAACGGCTTCGTGCCCGATCCCGAGGAGCTCGCGGCCCTCGTCACGCCGCGCACGCGTGCGATCGTCATCATCAATCCCAACAACCCGACCGGTGCCGTGTATCCCCGGCCGGTGCTCGAGGCGCTGGCGCGGCTCGCGGAGCGCTCCGGGCTCATCGTCTTCAGCGACGAGATCTACGACCAGATGGTCTATGACGGCGCCGAGTTCGTCCCGATGGCGACGCTGGTGCGCGACACGCTGTGCGCGACGCTCTCCGGCCTCTCCAAGGTCTACAGGGCCTGCGGCTACCGGGTGGGCTGGGCGGTGTTCTCCGGGCGCACGCGCGCCGCGGCGGAGTACCTGAGCGCGCTCGAGCTCCTGAGCTCGCTGCGCCTGTGCAGCAATGTGCTCGCGCAGTGGGCGGTGCAGACGGCGCTCGGCGGCTACCAGAGCGTGAAGGACCTCGTCAGCCCCGGCGGCCGCCTGTATGAGTCGCGGCGCACCCTGCTGAAGGCAGTCGAGAGCAGCCGCTTTCTCGAGCTGGCCCCGCCCCAGGGAGCGATGTATGGCTTCGTGGGCGTCGACACCCGCGAGCTGCCCGCGTTCGACGATCAGAAGTTCGCGCTCGACCTGCTCGAGCAGAAGCACGTGCTCGTCGCTCCGGGCGTGAGCTTCAACGTCCCTTACCGCAATCACTTCCGGGTGACGACCCTCCCGGACGCGGCAATGCTGCGCGAGGTGTTTGCCCGGATCGAGGAGCTGCTGCACGGCTATGCGGCCGCGGCTCCCGCCGGTGGGCCCGAGGCCGGCAGCAACGTGGTCGAGGCAACCTCACGATTCAAGTAAAATCGCAAGAATCTGCGATAACATATTGTATTGCTGACGCTTCCGAGCCATCTTAGCGCCACCCTCGAACGCGGGGGCACAGTGATCGTGCCGTCGCGCCAGCGGGCCCATGCGCTGCGGTTGGCTTACGCTGCAGCGCAGCTCGCGCGCGGACGGCAGGTGTGGACGAGCCCGGATGCGCTGCCGCTCGAAGGCTGGCTGACACGGGAGGTCGAGCGCTACGCCGCCAACACCGTCAACAGGGGCGGTGGCACGGACACCTCGTCACGACTGCTCGCGCCCGCCGAGGAGTGGCTCCTCTGGCGGCAATGCACGGCGGAGGCCACGGGCGGCCTCGACCTCGTCAACCGCGCTTCCCTCGCCGAGTCTCTGCGGCGCGCGAGTGGCATCGCCGCGGAGCTCGGAATCGACCTGCGGGGGATGCGTGGGTCCGCCGGAACGGAGGCGGATCTGCTGGCCGCGGTTCACCGTGCCGTCGCGCAGCGGTGCCAGGCAATGGACGCCGCGCCACTGTCGACCGCTCTCTCCGGCATGTCCTGTGTGGGCGATGACCGTCCGGTCGTCTTCGCCGGCTTTCTCGCTCCTTTGCCGCGCTTGCGGGCGATCGTGGCCGCGCGCTCGCGCAACGGGCTCGAGAGCGCGTGTCCGTCCGTCACGGACATCGCCCCGCAAGCGCCCTCCTTGCCGCCCCGGGTCGTGAGCGCGGCGGATGAGCGCGAGGAGCTCGAGCGCATTGCGCAGTGGTGCCGGCGGCGCCTGACAGCGCAACCGGACGCGCGTCTGCTCATCCAGTTGCCGGGGTCCGCCGGCCGGCGCGAGCGGCTGGCGGCGCTGATCCGTCAGGCGATCGATCCGGCCGGTCCGGAGAGCGCGCGTCTCGTCGGTCTCGAAGGCGGCCAACCGCTGGCCATCGTGCCGATGATCGCGCATGCCCTCGCCAGTCTCGCGCTGCTCGCGGGTGAGACCGTGGAGATCGAGGAGGCTCTCGAGTGGCTGCGGGCGCCCTGGTGGGCCGAGCCGGCCCCGCCGGCGCGCGCGCGCCTCGATCTCTGGCTGCGTGAGCGCGGACGACTGCGGCTCGACTTCGCCTCCCTCGTCGGGGCGCTGCGTCAGGTGCCGGCGGCTTTCGCGGTGCCGGCGCGGACGATCGGTGCGCGACTGCAGCAAGCTGTCGAATCGGTCCGTGCGGCGTCAGGTACGCCGCGGGAATGGTCGGAGCGGTTCAAGGCCGCGCTGGATGCGCTGGGATGGCCCGGGGCACCTACGCGTGGCAGCACTGAGCAACAGACGCTGGTGCGCTTTTACGAGCTGCTCGATGAGCTGGGCCAGCTCTCCGCGGCGGCGCGAGCCCTGAGTCCGCAGACCGCAGTGCAGTGGCTGAAGGAGCTTGCGTCTCGGACACCGTACCGGCCGTCAGACGATGACCCCGCGGTGACTATCTCGCCCGCGTACGCGGATCCCGTGGTGCGGTATGACGGCTTGTGGGTTGCCGGGCTCCACGCGGAGGTCTTTCCGCAGCCGGCCGCGCCCGACCCGTTTCTGCCGCTCGCGGCGCAGATTGCCGGCGGATGGCCCGCCGCCAGCGCCGCCGGCCGGCTGGAGGAGGCGCGGGCGCTCATCGCCGCCTGGCAGGCCGCCGGCGCGCAGTGCGTGCTCAGCGCCCCCGCGCGCGCCGAGGACATCGAGCTGTTGCCGAGTCCGCTGATCGAGGCGTGGCGGACCCCCGCGAACGTCGAGGAGCCGCACGCCTCGATGTGGCTGCCGGCACGGCTGCATCGTCCGGGGTCGTTGACGGAGTGGCGGGACGATGGAGGTATCGCCTGGAGCCCGCAGCTCCCGCTGCCCTCCGGCACGCGCAGCCTGGAGCTGCAGAATCAGTGTCCCTTCCGCGCTTACGCGGAGCTGCGTCTGGGGAGCGTCGAGCTCGGCGTACCGGAGCCGGGCATCGCGCCCGATGCGCGCGGCCAGCTCCTGCACGGCGCGCTGCAGCGGCTCTGGGAACAGCTCGGCGATTCGGGCGCGCTGCTCGCGCTCGCCCCGCAGGCGCTCGAGGAGTTGGTTGCGGCCTGCATCGAGGCCGCATCGGCCGCGCTCGAGGCTGCGGCAGAGGATCCCGCCGTCCGTCCGGCGTTGGTTCGCGAGCGCCGCCGCACCGCGCGGCTCATCCACAAGCTGCTCGAGATCGAGCGGCAGCGGGATCCGTTTCGGGTGCGACACACCGAGTACGCCTCGCGTCTCCAGGTGGCGGGACAGGAGCTGCGCCTGCGCATCGACCGGCTGGATGCGCTCGCGAGCGGCGGCCTCGCCATTCTCGACTACAAGAGCGGCCGGCGCGCCAGCGCCGATTGGTACGGCGAGCGGCCGTCGCATCCGCAGCTCCTGGCATACCTCGCGGCCATCGGGGAAGACGTCGTTGCGATGGCGACAGTCAACGTGACCGCCAAGGAGGTCAGGTTCGACGGCATCGCCGCGAGCCAGAATCTGCTGCCCAGGGTGGCGGGCGTCAAGGCGGCGGAGGGTCAGTCGCAGGATGCGTGGCCGGCACGGGTGCGGCAGTGGCGCGCCGTCGTGGAGCGGCTGGCGGGCGCTTTCGCCGCCGGGCAGGCGGCGGTGGATCCCAAGCCGCGCGCCTGCGATTTCTGCCACGTGGCCAGCGTCTGTCGCGTGGGCGACGGGCTCATCGCCGCCGGCGAGGAGAGCGCGGCGGACGGCGCGGGAGGGTTGGATGACGAGTGACGATCTCGCCCGCGAGCGTGCGGTCGATCCGGCTCTCTCGGTCATCCTGCAGGCTCCCGCCGGCTCGGGGAAGACCTCCGTCCTCACGCAGCGGCTGCTGCGGCTCCTCGCCGTCGTCGACGAGCCGGAGCAGATCCTCGCCATCACCTTCACGCGCCGCGCGGCGGCGGAGATGCGCGCGCGAGTCGTGCGGGCGCTGCGCGGAGAGGCGGCCGAGGGCGCTCAGGCAGACCGCCTGCGGGAGCTCGCCGCGGCGGCGCTGCGGCGCTCGCAGGAGCGGGGCTGGCGGTTGGCCCAGGATCCCGGCCGGCTGCGCATCCAGACCATCGATTCGTTCAACTTCCGGCTCGCCGGTCAGCTTCCGGTCACGGCCCGGGCCGGCAGCGAGCTCGTGGTGAGCTCCCGCCCCGAGGAGCTCTACCGGCTTGCCGCGCGCGACACGCTGCTGGCGGCGGAAGAGGACGCGGAGCTCGCCGCCGACCTGGAGCTCCTCTTCGAGCGGCTCGACAACCGCTGGGCCCTCGTCGAGCGGATGCTCGCCGACATGCTGCGCCAGCGCGCGCATTGGCTGCGGCACGTGTTGGGTCACGAGCCTGACATCCTCTGCCGCCGCGTGGCGGCGAGTCTGGCGCGGATCGTGGCGGATCGCCTGCAGGCCGCCCGCCGGGCGCTGGGAGCGGAGGCTTGCGCCGAAGCGGCGCGCCTGCCCGGCGTGGGCGCGCTCGAGCCGCAGGCGCGCGATCTTGCGGCCTGGAAGGCGCTGGCGCGGCTCGCGCTCACGCGCGAGGGCGACTGGCGCCGGGCGATCAGCCGCAAGCTGGGGCCGGGTTTCGAGAACGGCGCCGGCAAGGAGGCCCTGCGCGCCTGCATCGAGCGCCTGGCTCGGCTGCCGTCGGCACGCGAGACGCTGCTCGAGGTGGCGGTGTTGCCGAGCCCGGATCTCGTGGCCGAGGACGCGGCGGCTCTTGCGGCCCTCTCGCGCGTGCTGCGCGCGGCGGCCGCGCATCTGCAGGCGCTCTTCGCGCTCGACGGCCGCGTGGACCATACCTACATTGCCGGCGCGGCGCGTGCGGCGCTCGCCGAGTCGGGGTTGCCGACGGACCTCGCGCTCGCGACCGGACTCTCTTTGCGGCACATCCTGGTGGATGAGTTCCAGGACACTTCGGTGGCGCAGCTCGAGCTGCTCGAGGCGCTCACCGCCGGCTGGGAGCCGGGCGATGGCCGTACGCTCTTCGTCGTCGGCGACCCGATGCAGTCGATCTATCAGTTCCGCGAGGCGGAGGTGGGCTGTTTCCTGCGCGCGCGCGATCTCGGCATCGGCGCGGTGCGGCTGACACCGCTGCGGCTGCTGCGCAATTTCCGCTCGACGCCCGCGCTCATCCGCTGGACCAACGAGACCTTCGGCCGGCTCTTCCCCGCGGCCGACGATCTGCGCGCGAGCGCGGTGGCGTTCACTCCGAGCCTCGCCGGAAAACCCGCCGACGCGGCCGGCGACGCTCACCCCGTCGAGCTGCGCCTCCTGGCGGGCGGCGAGCGCGCGGCGGAGACCGCGGCGCTCGTGGCCCGGGTGGGCGAGCTCAAGGCGCGCGAGCCGCAGGCCAGCATTGCGGTCCTGGTGGCCGCCCGCTCGCACGCGCAGTCCATCATCGCGACGCTGCAGGCGCGCGAGATCGATGCGATCGGCGTCGAGCTCGTGCCGCTCGCCGAAGTGCCGGTCGTGCGCGATCTGGTGGCCCTGATGCGTGCGCTGTGCCACCTGGGCGACCGGACGGCATGGCTCGCGGTGCTGAGGGCGCCCTGGTGCGGAGCAACGCTCGCGACACTGACGCGGCTTTCGCCTCGCGGCGACCCGCGGCTCGTCTGTGAGGCGTTGAGGGAGCCGGAACGGCTCGAGGACTGTCCGGTGGAGGAGCGCGCGCGGCTCGAGCGCGTCACGCTTGTGCTCGAAGAAGGGATCTCGCAGCGCGATCGCGCGCCGCTCGCCGACTGGCTGGAGGGTGTATGGATGGCGCTCGGCGCCACCGATGCCTACCCGGCGGCGGAGCTGCGCCATGCGCGCGCCTTCTTCGAGGCGCTGAGCGAGCGCACGGCAGCGGGAGAGTGGCGCGGCATCGGCACACTGGCGTCCGTGTTGGCGAGCCTCTATGCGCAGCCGCAGGCGCGCTCGCCCGCCCCGGTGCAGGTGCTGACGATCCACGGCGCCAAGGGTCTCGAGTTCGACCACGTGCTGGTGCCGAGCCTCGACCGCGATCGCAACCGGGGACGCGAGCCACTGCTGCGCTGGCTCGATCTGCCGCGGGCGGACGGAGCGCCGCAGGACGACAGCGATCTCATCATGGCGCCGGCGCCCGTCATCGGGGATGAGGAGCCTGGTGAAGTCAACGCGTTCCTCAGACGCCTCACGGCACATCGTGCTGCCAACGAGCAGGTGAGGCTGCTCTATGTGGCGGCCACGCGCGCCAGGCGCTCGCTTCACTGGTATGCGGCGCCGGCGCCGCGTGCCGACGGGCAGGTCATTCCCCGCCCGAAGACCCTGCTGGCTTTTCTCTGGCCTGCGCTCGCGGATGCATTCCTGGCATCGTCGACCGTCGCGGACGGCGACACTGCGCTGAAGGATTCCGTGAACCCTCCGAGGAGCGGCCTGCTGCGGCGCCTGAGCGCGGACTGGACGCCGCCCGACCTTCCCCCCGGCGCGCGGTTACCGCGGCTGCCGCTCGCGCGGCGCGCCCTCGAGCCGCCGGAGTTCAGTTGGGTCGGCGAGACGGCGCGGCACATCGGCACCGTCGTGCATGCGGCGCTGCAGGCGCTCGCGGCGGCAGCCGAGCTGCCATCCACCGCGACGCTGGAATCGCGGCTGCCGGTATACCGCGAGCAGCTGCGCCGTCACGGCGTACCGCAGGGCGACCTCGCGTGGGCGGCTGCCACCGTGATCGCGGCGTTGACTCGTACGGTCGGCGACGAGAAGGGACGCTGGATCCTCTCGCGCGCGCACCGCCAGGCGGGCAGCGAGCTCGCGCTCACCGGGCTCGCGGGCGGGGTGCTGACGAGCGTGGTCGTCGACCGCTCGTTCGTCGACGAGGAGGGAACGCGTTGGGTCATCGATTTCAAGACCAGCCGCCACGAGGGCGGGCGCCTCGAGGAGTTCGTCGGGCAGGAGCTCGAGCGCTACCGGGGACAGCTCGAGACGTATGCGGCGCTCGCGCGCGGCCTCGGGCCGGAGCCGGTACGGGCGGCGCTCTACTTCCCGCTGTTCGGCGTGTTTCGCGAGTGTCAGTAGGTTCCCGACAGGGCGAACTGCCGGCGTCCCTGGGAGTCGGGCGTGCCGAGGAATTCCAGAGCGTTGACCAGGGCGGGGACCGCGGTCGCCCGCGGCGTCACGTAGCCGGAGATGTCGTATCCGGGCTGCGGCGTGAGCGCGAGCTGCCCGTCGACCGCGAGCGGGCCGCCGATGTCCCGCAGGTGGCCCGTCGTCCCGCCGGAGAACGTCACGGCGAAATTCCCCAGCGGGGTGACATACCCGGTGCTGTCGACGATGTCGTGCGCCTCGATGCGGCCGTCGAGGCCGGTGACGACGCCCGTGCGTGTTATTTTCGCGAGCGCGAGGTCGAGCTGCAGGGAGCCGGTGAGCGTGGAGGGCACGCCCGGCAGCAGTTTCGGATCGAGAGTGAGCAACGCGGTCAGGTTGCGCGCGACCACGGCGCCGCCGAGGCCGATCTGCACCTCACCCTGAGCGGAGGTCGTGGGCGGATGCTCGAGGTCGACCTGCGCCACGAGCTTGCCCGACAACAGCCCCGCGGGGCGCAGCTGCCACGTGAGATCCCCCATCGCCACGCCGCTCACCCTGAGGTCGCTGCAGTAGCCGCTCCACAGGGTGCCCTCGACACTGCCGCAACGGTAATCCGCGCCCGACGTCGGCAACACCCAGCTTGCGGGCAGGCGGGCGAGCACGATCGCGGCGAAGGCCACGACCACCAGGACGATGACGGTCACGGTGCGCTTCATGCGGCGAGGCCGGGTGGCGTCAAGGGCTCTTCAGAACCAGCGAGGCGTTGACGGTTCCCGGTGGGCCGGCGCTGTCGATGGTGGCGCTTTCGATCTGGACGCCGTTCTGCTGGCTGAGGCGCGCGAGCCATGCCACCAGGGTGTCGAACGGCGCTTTCTCCAGCTGGACGCTGAGGCTGCCCGTGCCGCTCGGCTGGCTGCCCGCGAGCGAGCCGCCGAGCCCGGCCTCGTGCGCCGACTGGTCGACGATCACGATCAGCGACTCGCCGCCGGAGCTGCGCACCGGTCCGGCGGCGGCGATTTCCGGGGCCGCATTGCGCATCCAGACGAGGTCGGTCTGCTTCTGCGCGACCTGATCGTGAAGATGCGAGACGCGGTCGTCGAGCGGCAGGACGACGGCGAATACCAACAGGATCGCGGCGATCACGGCCCCGACGAGCAGAGTGCGCCGGTCGCGCGGGGAGAGGGAGCGCAGCGAGGCGGACATGGTCATGTCAGCTCCGCGGGCTCATCTGGATGCGGCCCTCGTAGGCCGAGCCGCGCGGGGTGTCCGCGACCAGGCGCGCCTGCCACCCTTGCTGCCGGAGCTTGCGGCTCAGCAGATCCAGCGACTCGACGGTCGGCGCCGTCGCCTTGAGCTCCAGTGCGCCGTCGCGGAAGGTCAATCCCTCGAGCACGGCTTCCGGGGTGGCGCGATGCGCCTGCACGAGCGCCTGCAACGCCTGCAGGAAACCGCCGGAAGCCTGACCTGCGCGCACCGCGGCGAGGCGCTGCTCCATCTGCCGGCGCGCCTCATAGGTGTCGGGCTGGCCCGGCATCGCCGTGTGAAAGACCTGATCGATGGAGGCGTCGAGGCGGTGATCGGCGTGCTGCAGCACCGTCAGCTCCGCGGCCTTGCCGGCGATGTGCAGCGCGATCAAGCCGGCGAGCAGGATGACCGCCATGCGCCAGGCGCTCCAGCCGACCGGATGCGGTGGCGTCGCGCCGTACGGGCCCTGCAGCAGATTGGTGGCAGTGGCGGCGGGGAGCTGCTGCGCGAGCAGGGTCAGCGGCCCGCCCGCGAGGAGCTGAATCTGGATGCCTTCGAAGCGCTCGCGCGCCGCTTCGACTGCCGGGGCATGACGGTGCCACTCCTCGGCGCCGGTGTAGAGGATGAGGCCCCGGCCTCCCGGCGTGCCGGGCTCGATGCCGCCGAGGGCGATCTCGAGCGCCTCATCCATGGCGTCGACCGGCAGTGTCGCCACGCTCCCCGACGGAGGACGTACGACGATGGCATCCCCGTCCAGGAGGGCGATGGCCTGACCCGGGTTCTGCGGCAGCAGCTCGCTGTCGGCGTACAGAGCCTCGGGCTCGAGCCCGCTGGATCTGAGAAGGGTGGTCCACTCGTCCATGCGCTTGCGCGCCACGACCGCGACGGGCACTCGCG
>JASHVV010000014.1 GCA_030044385.1 Gammaproteobacteria bacterium | reverse complement strand
CGAGCGTGTACCAGTACGAGGGACAGCTGCAGGTCCTGCGGCCGGACCGCGGCGGCGCCTGCCTGCGGTGCGTCTGGCCGGAGGCTACCCGCGACGGTCTCGTCGGCAACTGCGCCGAGGCCGGCGTCCTGGGACCGGTGCCCGGCACCTTCGGCACCCTGCAGGCGCTCGAGGCGCTGAAGCTGCTGTTGGACCTGCCCGGGCAGCTCGCGGAAGAGCTCCTGGTCCTGGATCTGATGACGCTCGCCGTCGCCCGCGTGCGCACCCGGCGCGCCGCGGACTGCCCCGAGCACGCGCGCACCCGCCACGACCGGGAGAGCGCGCCGACCCGGGGCGAGCAGGTGAGCATCGAGCTGCACTTCGACTCCCTGGACGAGGCGGTGGCGGGCGGCTTCGAGGTCATCGACGTCCGCGAGCTGCACGAGGTCGCGCGGCTCGCCACACCTTGCGCCGGCGCCCGGCACCTGCCGCTCGCGCAGCTCCTTCACGGCCAGCCGGCCATCCCGGCCGCCCGCCGGTATCTCCTCGTCTGTGCAAGCGGCAAGCGCAGTGTCGCCGCGGCGCACGAGCTGCGCTCACGAGGCTATGGAGAAGTCTTCTCCCTGCGCGGCGGAATCGCGGCGCTCGGCCGCGGCACGAGCGCCTCTACGGTCTGAGCTCTATGGTCTGATTTGGCCGGAGCCGCGCACGACGTACTTGTAGCTCGTGAGCTGCTCGACGCCCACCGGCCCGCGGGCGTGGAAACGGTCGGTGGAGATGCCGATCTCCGCCCCCATGCCGAACTCGCCGCCGTCGGCGAATTGCGTCGAGGCGTTATGAAGCACGATGGCGCTGTCGACCCGCTGCAGAAAGCGCTCCGCCGTCGCCTGGTTCCCGGTGACGATGGACTCGGTATGCGCCGAGCCGTACTTGGCGATGTGCGCGATCGCCCCGTCGACGCCATCCACCACACGCGCAGCGATGATGGCGTCCAGATATTCCGTGTACCAGTCTTCCTCCGCAGCGGCGCGAACCCGCGCGTCGGCGTGCTGCACGGTCGCATCGCCACGGACCTCACAGCCCGCATCCAACAGACTGCGTACGACCGGGGCGAGGTGCGTACCGACGCAGGCGCTGTCGACGAGGAGCGTCTCGGCCGCTCCGCATATGCCTGTGCGGCGCATCTTGGCGTTGAGGGCGATGGTCTGCGCCATTCGCACGTCGGCGTCACGATCGACGTACACGTGACAGTTGCCCTCCAGGTGACCGATCACCGGCACGCGCGCTTCCTGCTGAACACGAGCCACCAGACTCTTGCCGCCCCGCGGCACGATGACATCCAGGTACTCCGCCATGCCCGCCAGCATGTGGCCGACGGCGGCCCGGTCCGTCGTCGGAACGAGCTGGATGCAGTCCGCAGGAAGCTCCGCCGCCCTCAGCCCCGCGACCAGGCAGGCGTGTATCGCGGCGTTGGATTCGCGGCTCTCCGAGCCCCCGCGCAGGATGACGGCATTGCCGGATTTCAGGCAGAGCGCGCCGGCATCTGCGGTCACGTTCGGGCGGCTTTCGTAGATGATCCCGATCACCCCGAGAGGCACCCTCACGCGCTGAATCCTGAGGCCGTTCGGCCGCTGCCACTGCGCCGCGGTGGTTCCGACCGGGTCCGCCAGCGCCATGATGTCCTCGAGCCCACGGGCCATCGATTCGACGCGCTTCTCATCGAGTGCCAGCCGGTCGAGCAGCGCACCCGACAGACGAGCGCCGCGCGCCGCTGCCGTGTCCCGCGCATTGGCCTCCAGGATCCGGCCGGCGCCGGCGCGAATCGCGCCCGCCGCGGCACCCAGGGCGGCGTTCTTGGCAGCGGTCCCGGCCAGCGCCAGGACCGAGGCGGCCGCAACCGCGTTGCGGCCGAGGCCGTCCATCAGCTCGCCCAGCTCCGTGTTCGCCGATTCGGTGCCCATCTCAGTTGCCCATCGCCTTTCGTCTGACCCCGAAACAATGAAGCAGCCCGCAGCCCAGGCACAGGGATGTGCCCCGCCGCCGCAGGTGGCGGAGCCTCGGGCAAAAACCACGCTTTTTGCCCGAGGCGCGCTGGGCCGGGCAGGATGACCGGATCCAGCGCTTCAAACTAGCTCCCGACGCGCTCTTTCACCGCCGGCTCCGGGTTGAGGAGCACGAGGTCGTCACGATGGATGATCTCATCGCGCCCGCGAAAGCCGAGGATGCTCTCGATGTCCGCTGACTTGCGGCCCATGATCTTCGCCGCGTCGACGTCAGAGTAGGTGACGATGCCGCGCGCAACTTCGGTGCCGTCCATGGCCAGCACGCTCACCGTATCGCCGCGCTCGAACCGGCCGCGAGAGCTGGTCACGCCGGCGGGCAGCAGGCTTCTGCCATCGAGCAGCGCACGCAGGGCGCCCGGGTCGATCATCACGGCGCCCGCGGGCCGCAACGTCCCGGCGATCCATTGCTTGCGCGCAGCGACCGGCGTAGCGCTGGGTACGAACCAGGTGCATCGCTCGCCCTCCTCGATCCGCCTGACGGGATGCCGGTGGTGCCCCGCGGCGATACACATGTGGCATCCGGCGGAGACGGCGATCCGCGCCGCGAGGATCTTGGTCGTCATCCCGCCGGAGCCGACATCGGATGCCGACCGCCCGCCCATCGCCTCGATCTCCGGCGTGATCTTGAGTACTTCGTCGATGAACGATGCCGCGGGGTCCTTGTTCGGGTCGGCGGTGTAAAGCCCATCGACGTCCGACAGCAGCACCAGGCAGTCGGCTGCCGCCATCTGTGCCACCCGGGCAGCCAGCCGGTCATTGTCGCCGTAGCGGATCTCTGCCGTCGCCACGGTGTCGTTCTCGTTGATCACCGGCAGCGCACCCAGGGAAAGCAGCGTCTCCAGGGTGGCGCGGGCGTTCAGGTAGCGGCGTCGCCGCTCGCTGTCCTCGAGGGTGAGCAGTACCTGGGCGACCGTGACGTCGCGGCTCTCGAGCAGCTCCTTGTACGCATGGGCGAGGCGGATCTGTCCGACCGCCGCCGCCGCCTGACTCTCCTCCAGCCGCAGCGGACCCTTTGCCAGACCGAGCTGGCGCCGGCCGAGCGCAATCGCCCCCGAGGAAACCAGGATGACCTGCTGTCCTCGCTTCCTCAGGCGCAGAAGGTCTTCGATCAGGCTCTCGAGCCAGGCCCGGTTGATGCGTCCGGTCTCCGGATCCGTCAGCAGTGCGGAGCCGACCTTCACCACGATGCGTCGCGCCCTGGCGAGGGGCGACGAGGATGAGGGGCGGGGGATGGTCATGGGAAAACTATACGCTAAACTTGGCTTCGCCAACCCTGAGGAAGCAAAGCGGTGAGCAGAGATTACGAGCCGGTTCCCGGACAGTGGTACGAGAACCTGGAAGACGAAGAATCGTTCCGTGTTCTCACGGTGGACGAGGACTCGGAGCTGGTCGAGATCGAGTATCTCGACGGCGAGATC
>JASHVV010000127.1 GCA_030044385.1 Gammaproteobacteria bacterium | reverse complement strand
CTGCGTGGTCTGGTCGCCGGTGCCGTCGAGACCGACCACCAGGCCGTAGCCGATGAGCTGGTTGCTGCGCACCCCGGCCACGCTCGCGAGATCCTCGACCCGCTCCGCGCGCGCGGTCCCGGTGACGAGAAACAGCGCCAGGGACAGCAGCGCGAGCCGGTACAGCGGATGTCGGAGTCCTGATTTCATGCGAGTTCCCATCGAGCGGCGGTTGACCCGGAGGGCTGAGGCATCACGATCCCGTACCTCCAGGCACAGGGACTGTGCCCCGCCGCCGCAGGTGGCGGAGCTTTGGGCAAAAACCACGTTTTTGCCCAAAGCAGCGCTGGGCCGGACAGGGATGTTCGGATCCAGCGCATCAGAAAGGCAGCCAGGAGAAGTTGAAGAAGCGCGAGAGCAGGCCCGGCGCGTTGGCGTCGTTCAGCGCGCCGTGCTGTCCGTAGGCGATGCGCGCGTCGGCCACCTCGGTCGACGGAATGGTGTTGTCCTGGGCGATGTCGATGGGCCGGATGACGCCCTCCAGCTTTACGTACTCGCTGCCCTGGTTGAGGTCGATCTCCTTCTGTCCCTGGATCACCAGGTCGCCGTTCGACAGCCGCTTGATCACGGTCACCGAGATGTCCCCCGCGAGGCTGTCGCTCTGCTTGCTGTCGCCCTCGCCGGTGAAGGTGTTGGCGTTGTTCACGTTGCCCTGGAGGGCATTCACGGGCACTCCGAGTATGTTCGGGGCCGCGAGCGAGTCCTTGGTGGTCTTCGCCGTGTCGGTCTGCGAGCTCTTGGCGGCCGTGGTCGCCTCCTCCAGCACCACCGTGACGACGTCGCCGACGTTGCGTGCCGTCGGATTCTCGAATATCCCGTCGCCGTAGCCGGTATGGAAGATCGCGCCGTCCACCGGCGGAGCCGGCGGCTGCGGAAAGTTGAACGCATCCTTCTGCGCGTCGCCGCGGTGCGTGGCGCAGGCGGCGAGCAGGCACAGTGCCGCGCCGGGCAGCGAGCGCAGCAGGGCTCTCACGGACGACTCACATGTTCTCGGTTGCATACTGCAGCATCTGGTCCACGGTGGAGATCGCCTTGGAGTTCATCTCGTAGGCGCGCTGAGTCTGGATCATGTTGACCAGCTCTTCGACGACGTCGACGTTGGAGCTCTCGAGCTCCCCCTGGGAGACGGTGCCCAGGCCGTTGACACCGGGGGTTCCGGTCACCGGCGAGCCGCTCGATGCCGACTGCACCAGCAGATTCTGGCCGGTCGGCTGCAGACCGGCGGGATTGATGAAATTGGCGAGCTGCAGCTGTCCGACCTGGGTCGGCGTGGTCTGGCCGGGCAGCAGGGCCGTCACGGTGCCGTCGGTGCCGATCGTGACGCTCTGCGCGCCCTGGGGAATCGTGATGCCGGGCTGCACGACGTAGCCGCTCGAGGTGACGAGCTGGCCCTCCGCGTTAGTCTGGAAGGTGCCGTCGCGGCTGTAGGCGAGCGTGCCGTCGGGCATCTCGACCTGGAAGAAGCCCTGCCCTTGAATGGCGACATCGAGCGGGTTGCCGGTTTGCGTGAGACTTCCCTGGCTGTACTCTTTCTCGGTGGAGACCACCTGCACGCCGGTGCCGATGTTCAGTCCCGACGGCGACTGGGTCGTCTGCGAGGTGTCGGCGCCGACCTGGGCCTGGTTCTGGTACAGCAGGTCCTCGAATACCGCACGGTCCTCCTTGTAGCCGGTGGTATTGACGTTGGCCAGATTGTTCGAGATGACCGACATCTCGGTCTGCTGCGCGTCGAGGCCTGTCTTGGCGGCCCATAATGCTGCATCCACGGGTGTGATCTCCTCTTCAGGTCGACTGTAGGAGCTGCGACGAGGACTGCGCGTTCTGGTCCGCGCTCTGCATCGCCTTCACCTGCAGATCGTAGCTACGCGCCAGGTCGATCATGTTCACCATCGCGCTCGCCAGGTCGACGTTGCTCGACTCGAGCGCTCCGGCGGCGATTTTGACGGAGGCGTCGGCGGGCGCAGTGCCTCCGGCGGCGAGCTGGAATAGCCCTCCGGACTCCCTCGTGAGGCTGTCCACCGGCGGATTGACGAGCTTGATGCGCCCGACCGTGGCGACGGTGCCCGGCGTCGCCCCCTGGGGCACGACCGAGATGGTGCCGTCGTCGGCGATCTGAATCGAATTGCTCGGCGGCACGGTGATCGGGCCGTCGTCGCCCAGCACGGCCTGTCCCGTGCTCGTTTCCAGCACGCCGTCGGCGGTCAGGTGCAGATCGCCGTTGCGCGTATAGGCCTCCTGGCCGTTCGGACCCTGCACCGCGATGAATCCCTGACCCTGTACGGCGACATCGAGCGGCCGCCCGGTGGTGGTGATCGAGCCCTCGCTGCCGTCCCATCCGGTGCTGGACGCCGTCGCATACACGCGGGACGCGTAGCCGGTCCCCGCCACCGCCTGGCTCTGGAAGGCCGACAGGTCGGCCTTGAACCCCGTGGTATTGGCGTTCGCCAGATTGTAGTTGTTGACGGCCTGCGCCTGCATGATCTCCTTGGCGCCGGTCATCGCAACGTAAAGGGACTTGTCCATGCTCGATGCTTACGCGAGGGATCCGGCCCGGCGATCAGCCCTGGCTCGGGATGTTGATGATGTCCTGCGTCAGCTGGTCCTGGGTCGAGATCATCTGCGCATTCGCCTGGAAGGCGCGCTGCGCGGTGATCATGTCGACCAGCTGCGAGGTGATGTCGACGTTGGAGTCCTCGAGCGCGCCGGACTGGATCGTGCCGAAGCCGGAGCCGCCCGCCACGCCCTGTACCGGGTCGCCGGAGGCGTAGCTCTGCACCCACTGGGTGCCGCCGACCTGCTGCAGGCCCTGCGGATCGGCGAAGTTCGCGAGCGCCAGCTGGCCGAGCGTGCTCGACTGTCCGTTCGTGAAGTTCGCCTGCACGACGCCGGTCGAGCTGATGTTGATGCCCGTGAGGTCGCCGGTCGTATAGCCGTTCTGGGAGACGGAGTTGACGCCGAAAGACGAGCCGTCCTGTGTGGTGCCGCTCATGTCGAATTCGATGCTCATGGCCGCGGCGCCGGTCGAGGGCGTGTACGAGCCGAAGTTGACCTCTCCGTTCGCGGGGGTGATCAGCGTCCCATCGGAGTTGAAGGCGAGCGTCTGCCCGGTGCCGACGGCGGAGCCGTCCACGTAGAGCTGCGCGGTCCAGGTGTTCGCCGTCGAGCCCTGGATGAAGTAGAGCTGCGCGGTATGCGCTGCGCCGAGGGAGTCGTAGACCGTGAGCGACGTCGTCTCGTTGTAGCTGTCCGGATCCGAAGGGCTGAAGTCAGCATCGGCCGGCGCGGTGGCGCCCGCCGGCAGATTGAGGCCGATATCGGCGGTCGTCGTCGCCTGGGGAGTGCTCTCCGCGGTCGTCAGCTGGATGTCCGAGAGCTCGCCGGTGTTGAAGCCGCCGGTCGACAGCGGCGCGTAGCCCTGGACGAGGTCGCCGGAGCTGTCGACCAGGTAACCGTCCTGGTTGACCTGGAAGGAGCCATTACGGGTATAGGAAGTCGCGCCATTGTTGCTGAGGATGAAGAAGCCGTTGCCGCTCAGGGCGAGGTCGAGATTGTTCGACGTCGTGGTGATGTTTCCCTGGGCGAACTGCTGTGCCACGTCCGCCACCGCGACGCCGTTGCCGGTGGCGTCGGACGCCACCCCCTGCTGCGTCTGGGCGTAGACGTCGGCAAACTCCGTCTCGGATTCCTTGAACCCGGTGGTGTCGACGTTCGCGATGTTGTTCGAAATGGCGTTGAGGTCGGTATTGGCGGCGTCGACGCCGGACAGGGCGATATCGAATGACATGGAAGCGATCTCCTTACTGGACCTGGACGACCGAGCTCAGCGGCACGGCGCCGGCGCTGGTATTGAGGGTGAGGGCCTGGGTGCTCGGGTTGACGGACACGCTTTCGACGGTACTCGCGAACATCGGCGTGAGCGACGAGGAGGAGCCGTCGCCGCTGGCGGTGACCGAGAACGTGTAGGTGCCGGTGGGCGCGGCGGCGCCCGAGGTGTTCAGCCCGTTCCAGGTAAAGGTCGTGTCACCGCCCCCGGACGGCGGAGTCACAGTGAAGGTCGACACGGTGGCGCCGTCCGCATCCGCTACCTGCACCTGCAGGCTGGTGGCGCTCGAGGGGGCGTCCACCGCGCCCGTGACGGTGCCGCCGCTCGTGAGGGAGGCGGTCGTGGTCGAGGCGACGATCTGCTGGCCGATGAGGCTCGTGCCGCTCGCGACCTGCGAGGCGAGCATGGAGCTCGAGAGGTTGCTCATCGAGTTCTGCATGCTGTCCATGCTGTTCACCTCGCTGAAGGTTGCGATCTGGTTGATGAAGCTCGTGGGATCGGCCGGCTGCGTGGGGTCCTGGTCCTGCATCTGCGCGACCAGCAGCGAGAGGAAATCGCTCTCGCTGAGCTGCGTGGCGGCCGTGCCGGCGGCCGAGTTACTCGAAGTGCTCGAGGTAGTCGCGGCCGCGGCGGTGGCGGTTTGGGTGGCGTAGGCGCCGACCGAATTGACGGACATGGGTGTTGATCCTCGTTATGGCGGGCGATCAGCTCTGCCCCAGCTTGAGGGTGTCGAGCATCAGTTGCTTGGAGGTGTTGAGCACGTCCACGTCGTTCTGATACGAGCGGGAAGCGGATATCATGTCTGCCATCTGCTCCACCACGTTGACGTTGGAGGAGTAGACGTAGCCATTGGCGTCGGCCAGCGGATTGCCGGGGTCGTAGCTGGCGGTGCCGGACGTGGTGCTTTGGACGATGCCCTTGACCGACACCGAAGCGTCCGCCGCCTGTAAAGGATCGGCGCCGCCCGCGCCGGCGGCGACGGCGCCCTGGACCGCCTGGAACACCGGATAGCGCGCCTTGTACGCGCCGTCGGGGCTGCTGCTGACACTGTCGGCGTTCGCGAGGTTGCTGGCGACGGTGTTGAGGCGGACCGACTCGGCGGACATGCCCGAGCCGGCGATATTGAATATGTTGTTGAGTGCCATGGGTGACCTGCGGGATGAGCTGCCGGCTAACCGGTGATCGCGGTGGTCAGGTCGCTGAAACGGTCCTCGAGGAAGGTGAGGGACGCCTCGTAGCGAACGGTGTTCTGCGCGAACGCGCTCTCTTCCATCTGCGAATCGACGCTATTGCCGTCGAGAGATGGCGCGAGCGGCACGCGGTACTTCAGGTATTGCTCCGTGGACACGCCGTCCTGCGAGGAGCTGGCGGTCACATCGTCGGGACTCGTCGTTTCCGGCTGCAGGGCGGCGCCGGGGGAGCTCGACGTCCCCTGTTCCTGGCTCGCCGCGGCGAGGGCGGCGCGAAAATCGATGTCGCGCGCCTGATAGCCCGGGGTGTCGGCGTTGGCGAGGTTGGCCGCCAGGACTTCGCCGCGCTGGGAATACACCTCGAGGGCATCCGGCTGGATGCCGAGATAGGCGTCGAGGTTGAGTGGCATGTCGGAATTCCGGCGGTTCGTGGGCCTGCCGGAGAACGAGCAAAACACATGCCAACTTGCCGCCGCGGGCGCTGCGCGGTCTGCAGGAGCGGCGGCGGATGCCGGAGTGTGAGCCGGATCACAGCCGGGCGGCAATGACTCGCCCCCGGCGGCAACGGGCTCTCCTCCGTTCTGTATCGGCGCGTCGGCTCGGCGCTTGAGCTCGTTGGAGGAGCTGCGCCTGGCGCGGAGCTTGCAAGTGCTCCTCATATGAAAGAGCAAGCGTCGAAGAACCGTCGCCGCCGCCCGGCGTGCCGCAGCGCGGCCGCCATGTTGGGCGCAGCGCTGTGCCTCGGGACTGCCGTTGCCGCGGCGGCCGCAATAGAGCCGCTCGAGAGCATCAGGAGCGCGGCGCAGGCCTTCGTGCGCTCCGAGATGCCTCCCGGACAGAGTGACATCGTGATTACGGTCGCCCGGCTCGATCCGCGCCTGCGCCTCGCGCGCTGCGGCGGGCCGCTCGAGGCCTCCCTGCTTGCCGGAGTACGCATGCAGTCGCAGGTGTCGGTTGCGGTCGGCTGTCACCGGGGAGCCGACTGGACCCTCTATGTGCCGGTGACGACGCAGTCCCGGATTCGCGTCTGGGCACTGCGCACACCGGAGGCCCAGGGAGCGCGGCTCGGCGAGGGGGATGTCGTTGCGGAGACGCGGCTCGTGGGCGGGCTCGCTGTCGGTTATTTGACGGATGTCACGGCGCTGGCTCACAGCACCCTGCGGCATCCGCTGCCCGCGGGGGCGGTGCTGACCGCCGATGACCTGCTGCCGGACTTCATGGTGCGCCAGGGCCAGCAGGTGGTCCTGATCGCCTCCGCCGCCGGTGTCCAGGTGCGGGCCTCAGGCCTCGCTCTGCAGGACGGTCGCCTGGGGGCCCTGGTCAGGGTACAGAACGCCTCTTCCGCCAGGGTGGTACAAGGGGTGGTGGCCGACGAAGGTGTGGTCGATGTCACACCCTAAAGAAATCGGCGGGGTAGCCGATACAGCGCCCGAGGGGACCTGGAGGAGATCCTAATGGCAAATAAAATCAGTGGCTTGAGTGGCGGTACGGCGACGTCCATCGGGGCGGGCCGTCCCGTGACGCCGACTCGCGATGCGGCGACCGGCAGCTCCTCGGCACAGACGGACTCATCGTCGGCCGCGGCGGGCGATGTTCACATCACCGACTCCGCTAGCCAGCTTGCGTCCCTCGAGCAGACGCTGCGCAGCCTCCCGGCGGTGGACTCTGCGCGCGTGGAGCAGTTCAGTACGGCCATCGAGCAGGGGACCTACACCGTTCAGCCGCAGCAGGTCGCGGATCAGATGCTGCAGCTCGAGCAGGCGCTCGGGCAGCTTCCCGAGGAGTAATTCGTGGACCGGGGCGTCTGCCGCGATCATCTGGCGACCCTCCTGCGCGAGGAATCCGAGTTCCTGGCGCAACTGGAGGAACTGCTCGCGCGCGAGTCACGGGTGCTGGAAACCTCCGACATCCCGACGCTCGAGGCGACGACTCGCGCCCGGCAGGAGCGGATGGGTGCGCTTGCGCGCATCGAGGAGCAGCGCCGCTCACTCTGCGCGCTGCACGGCTTCTCGGCTGACCGGGCGGGCCTCGAGGGCCTCATGACCTGGTGCGACGGCGAAGGCAAGCTGCTCTCGCGTCTGCGCGAGTGCGCCGAGCGCGCCGTGAGGTGCCGTGACCTCAACGATCGCAACGGCGTTGTCGTTGCCAGGCGGCTGAAGCGCGTCGAGGGCATGCTCGATGCACTTACAGGCCGTCCGACGCGGTCCGACACCTACGGGCCAAAAGGCTATACCGCTTCCAACGGTCGCCCGGGACGCGTGCTCGGCGCCGCGTGAGCTGACGACCGTCACAACGTGACGGTGAGTCCCACATCAAAGGAGCGACCCATGGCGGGAAGCGCTGGAATCGTCCCCATGAAGCCCGGCGGATAGAGTCCGGACTGCCATCTGCCGGCGAGCGGGTCCGCGTACTGCCGATCGAACAGGTTGGTAATGGCCAGATCGAGCCGCAACGCGCGGTAGAGGTACGCCGTGCCCAGCGTCACCGTCGTAAATCCACCCGTCGCCGGCTCCAGGCGAACCGTGTCGACGCGAGTCTTGGCGGCCACGACGCGGACTTCCAACCGGCTGAGCCACCTCCCGCGCCGATCCTCGAGACCGACCGTTCCGTTGGGCGGCATCATGCGATACAGGTCGCCCCCCGTGGTCAGGTCCCGGCCGCGCACGAAATTGCCCGTCGCGGTGAGGCGAACGGTGCCGAAAGCGGGGCGCGTCGCAAGAACATAGCTGGCGTCTGCGTCCGCGCCATAGAGGCGCGCCTCATGGTTCGCGAACATCAGTTGCGCCGCCGGCATTCCGGAGCATTGCGGCCCGCAGATCGAGATCGCGTCGATATAGTTCCTGACGTACGTATAGTTGGGCGTGAGATCGAGATGCCAGCGATCGCCGGGACCGTGCCATGCGCCGGATGCGGTCAGTGCGTAGGCCGTTTCCGGCTTGAGGTCGGGATTCCCCGTATAACCATTGCCGTCACCGAACCAGCCGATCATCCCGATCGTGCTCGTTCCCCACGCATAGCGCTCGTACAGATTCGGCGAACGGTTCTTGCGCGCGGCACCTAACTCATAGCTTTGACCGTCATCGGGCTGGTACCGTGCCAGCGCCGTCGCATCGAAATTCACGTCGGTGCGCGCCCGCTGCAGGGCGTTGAACCCGGCCGCGGCCGGATCGATTCCGTCATAGCCCTGCACGGCGCCGGTGTTCATCCATATCGTGTCGTTGCGCACGCCGAGGAGCGTGTTCCAGCGAGTGCCCCAGCCGCGCTGCCATTCCGCGAACGTGCCCGACTGGATCCGCGAGGCATGGTTGAGGCTGACATAGTCGTATGCCATTCCCACGGGCGCGCCGGGCCACCGGTCGTCCAGATTCTGCCCGTGAAGCTCGTTGCCCAGCCGCACCGTGCCGCGGGCGGAGCTCGGGATCGCGAGCTCGATGCGGTAGCCGTAGTCTTCGCCGCGCTCGCGCGTCGGCATCAGGCCCATGCTCGTGATGTCGACCGGGCTGGGCGGGTAGCGATCCGGCGCATCCCCGTTCATCTGATGATGGGCGCTGTCGAAGTAGCTGCTGACGCTCAACCTGCCAAAGGGAAGAGCGCCCCAGTACCGCAGGTTGACGAACGCGGCGACGTTCCCGAACATATCCATGTCGGCATTGGGAAAGCCCTCGTAGGGCACGTCCTGCACTCCGGCCTGCGCCTCGTAGAGATTGGTGCCGTCACGCAAGGCCAAAGTGAGCTGCTGGTTCGAATCCTCGACGCGGGAGGCCAGGATGCGGTCGCCGCGGCCGTCACGGTAATCGCCGGAGTGGATCGCCGAGCCGTCGTACGAGATGCTCGCATCGTTGCTTGCGACAGCCGCATCCGCGCTCACTGACTCCGTCGCGGCGTTGCTGCGGTAGAAAGTCGAGACCGTGCCCGATTCAAGCAGCTGCTCGCCGGTCGCGAAGGCGGGACTGGCCGATTGCACGAGGATGGTGCCGCCGATACTGTCGCCGCCGAGGCTCACCGGAGTCACCCCGGGAAGGACATCCACGCGAGCCACTGCGCTGGGGTCCACGTAGGAAAGCGGTGGGTTCATGTGCATCGGACAAGTCGCGCTCAACGGCATGCCGTCCACCAGCGTGCGGACACGATCGTCTCCGAGGCCATCCAGCATGGGCAACCCCGACACGTCTCCGCCTTGCGCGACATTGGCGCCCGGCAGCAGCGCCGCGGTGTCGCTGTCCGTCACCCGGTCGAAAGCCAGCGTATCCGCGTCGAGTGTTTGATCGCCGCCGAAGGAGCCGCCCTCGATGAGAACGGATGGCAGCTCGGCCGCGGGGAGGGTCGTGATCGTCAGCAAAGCGAGCGCAAGACCCGGCAGCGAAAGCCCGATTCCGCTGATACGCATACGTGCAGGACTCCCCCGTGACCGCAGACACGCAACGACGGCGCGTCACGCTGAGACGCGGCGGCTGCCTCGAAAGTGGGTTTCCGGCACGGCCCTCGAGCGCGTGCGGCAGCCATAGTATCGACCTATCGACGGGTGGAAGGCAAGTCGGCGCGCGGATCAGCGCAGCATGAAGGTGGAGTAGTCCAGTCTGTCCATGACCCGATCGGTGACCGTGAGAACCAGCAGCGCCGTCAGGAGCATGGCGAGGACGAAGCCGTATCCGTAGAAATACGGTCCCAGCCGCAGACTCAACAGACTGAACCCGAGATTGGCGAGCAGCATCGTCGCGCTGATCGCGGCGGTGGTGCGCAGGCGGTCGAGATAGAAGAGGACGTTGAGTCCGGCCATGACCAGGAGCTGCAGCCCGACGCCCACCGAATCGATGGCGAGGAGCGGGAAGTACAGCGTGGGGATGCCGAAGAACGCGAGCAGGGAGGGACCGAGCGCGACCAGGGCGAGCAGCGTGAAGCCCTGGACCTTGATGATGTCATAGATGCCCTCGCGGGCGTTGACGACCATCTCCGTGCGGTAGGCCCGGATCGCGGTCAGCGCGCCACCTTCGCGGACGGCGCTGTAGTAACGGTCGTAGGCGCGCACGAAATCGACTTCCATGCGCAGGAGGAACACGGCCATGCCCGGGATCAGCGTGAAGTAGGCGAGAAAGATCGGCGTGTCGTAGATCACCGAGGCCTGCAGGTCGCCGATCACGCGGTGGCCGGTGCCGGCCCAGAGCCAGAACAGCAGCTTGTCGGCCCAGACGCCGGCGTTGAAGAGCAGGCCGGTCGGCAGCAGCCACAGATGCAGCCGTCCGGCGCGCATGAAGTCGAATTCGACGAGCCGCGCGGGCGGATACTCGCGCCACACCAGGGCCAGCGAGCCGAGGATGATGACCGCCTGACCGAGGACGAAACCGAGCAACAGGCCCTCCATGCCCAGGCCCGCCTCGGCGAACGCGAAGGCGAGCGCGACCGAGCCGCCGTAGCCGAGGAAGTAGAGCGCCAACAGCCGCCGGTACTGCTTCAGCCCCGAGAGCAGAACGGTGAGCACCCACACCGTGTTGAGCAGGTTCAGGCCGACGATCATCAGCAGGCGGTAGGCGGGGCTCGTATCGGGCAGCAGCCATAGCGCCAGCGGGATCGAGATGAGCAGCAGCGGCAGCCCGGTCAGCAACAGGATGCCGAACAGATTCGGCAGCACACGCCCGCTCTCGCGGTCGAACAGGCGGTCGGCGGCGTAGCGCGTGAAGGCGAGCTGGGTGCCGCCGGAGTAGATCAGGCTGAGCGCGATCAGCCAGGTGACGCTGGTCTGAAAGTCGCTGATCCTGCCGGCGGGCACGACCACCCCCAGGCTCATGACGCCGAGGATCAGGATTGCCAGGATCGACAGCACCCAGGGCCCGGAGCCGATGACGCCGGCGTAGAGATACGCGCGCAGCAGACCGAAGTAGGTCTCGCTGCGGCTCAGGCGGCGCAGCTCGAAGCCGATGCCGGCCATCAGGGCCGACCCTCGCCGCCGATGCGCTCGGCGAACACGCGGTCGAAAGCGTCGATCATCTGCCGCTGGTCGTAATAGCGCTCGACCCGCCGGATCGCGGCCGCCGAGGCGCGGGCGTAGGTCGCCGGGTGCCGCAGGAGGGCGGCGCAGGCTTCGGCGAGCGCCTCATGGTCGGCCAGCCCGACCACGGCGCCGGCATCGCCGAGAGCGCGGTCCTCGTCGCCGCGCCCGTGCACGAGATCGGCGCAGGCGCCCACGTCAGTCGTCACGCAGGGCAGGCCCGCGGCGAATCCCTCCAGCACCGACAAGGGCAACCCCTCGCTGATGGAGCTGAGCACCAACACGCCGACGTCGGGCAGGATCTCCTCGATGCGCCGGAAGCCGAAGAAGCGCAGCGTCTCCCCCAGCCCGAGAGCCTGTGCGAGCTCGCGGCATTCGCGACAGTACTCCGCGTCTTCGTCCTCGGGGCCGACGATCCAGGCCTGGGCGCCCGGCAGGCGCTGGCGCAGGACCTGGGCTGCGCGGATGAAGGTCTTGATGTCCTTGATCCGCACCACTCGGCCGAGCAGACAGATGACCGGCGGTGGCTCGGTGCCGGCGGCGCGGCGCAGGCGGGCGAGGCGCTCGACGTCGACGCCGTTGGGAATGATACGGGTGCGCGCGGGATCGGCCCCGTCGCGGATCTGCTGCTGGCGTGCCGTCTCGAACAGGCTGACGATGGGGTCGGCGTGGCGGTAGATCAGGCGGCCGAGGATCTGGAAGAAGTGGATCCACATCTCGCGCAGATGGCTGACTTCGGTCGCGTCGCCCTGCAGCGGATCGTGCGCGTCGTTGATCCAGTTGGCGTTCATCAGATCGATGCGCCGCTCCTTGGTGTAGATGCCGTGCTCCATGAGCACGAGCGGCCGCCGTTGGGCCTGCGCGCCGAGCACGCCGAGCAGGCCGGCGAAGCCGGTCGAGGGGCTGAGGAACAGGCGCGACCGCGGCAATTGCCGGGTGGCGCGCCCCAGCGCCCAGAGCGGGCGGTGCAGGTTGCGCACGGTCCAGAAGTAGTCGACGAAGGAGGGTTCCGTGGCATTGGCCTCGTAGGCCTCGGTGATGTAGCGCCAGGCGGGCTCCCCATGGAGGAACGCCTCCTCGCTCAGCGGATCGTCGGCATCGAGATGGGCGATGAAGTCGGAGACGTCGGCGTTTCCCGCGCGCAGCGACTCGTGCAGGCAGGCGTACCGGGCCGTCGTGTCGGCCGGCAGCCGCGGGGCTCTGATCCGCGCGCGGGCACCCGAGCGCTCGGTCTCGTCAAACAGGTACAGGGTCGTCAGGGAGGTCAGATTGCCGGGCAGCGGGTACTGGATACCGCCGTAGTCCTGTGGCCGCGAGCCGAGGAATACCGCGGCGAAACGCCACTGCGGCAGACGGTTGACGAGCTGATGCACCCAGCTCGACACGCCGCCCTTGATGTAGGGGTAGGTGCCCTCGAGCAGCAGGGTGACGTCGCATTCGGTCGTTTGCGGGTCAGGCATCGAGCGCATACCCCCAGAGCGCTGCCACCGGACCGATGAGCGGAATGTGCCGGTACAGCCGATGATGCTCGAGGAGGCTCCGCAGGCGCGCGTAGTCCCGCGCGCGCCACGCGCTCTCGAGCAGCCACGGCAGCGCGCGCGCCGGCGCAGCGCCCGCGGCGCTCGCCAGCTCGTAGTCCCGCGCGACCTCTGCCTGGCTCGCCTCGGGCAGCCGCTGTTGGCTCAGGCGCGCCCGCACCAGAAGCAGGCGGCTGCGCCAGGGCGCGTCCACCGGCGGCTCGCCGATGGCGTCGACGAGCCGCTGTGCCGCCTCGAGGTGCATCTGCCGCAGGCTCCCGCTGGCGATCCCGAGATATAGGAATTCGAGATGCAGCTCGGCGAGGTCGAGCGTGGTGTGCGCGGCGCCGGGACCATGCGCGCGGCGGTGCTCCTCGAGGCGGCTCATGTGCGCGACGATCGCTTCCTCGCGGCGCGCCAGCAGGTTGTACGCGAGCAGGCGCAGAGTCTCGTCCGGGTGGCTCAGCGCCTCGCTGAGCAGATGGGTGGTTTCCCGGCTGCGGCGCGCTGCGATGGCGAGCAGGGCGCGCGAGCCCTGCTCGCTGTCGGGCGCGGTGCTGCGCAGGCGTGCGAGCGCGCCGCCGGCGCCGAAGTGGCTGAAGTGACCGCGTATCTCGGTCGCGAACGTCGGCTGCAGCACCACCCGCGGCTGCGGGCGCTGCGGGCCTTTCTCGAGATGCGGGTAGGCCAGGCCGATGGCCAGCAGCAGCAGCGGTCCGAGCAGCGGAATCACGCTGCCCAGGACGGCGAGCGCGACGATGTCGCGTGAGCCGCGCCCGCGCAGGCGTCGCGGCAGCAGGCGCTGCGCGAGCACCGCGAGCAGCGAGCTCAGCAGGATGTTGGCGAGCAGCAGCGTCAGCACCAGGCCGGCCGCGGCGGACATCGATGCCGGCTGCAGCCAGCGGGTGATCGGTGTGAGGAGATCCAGGCTCATGGGGTGAGCTTGATGCCGCGCAGAGTGAGTGAGGGACTCGGGTCGACCTCGATACCGCACGCGCGCAACAGCGCCAGCGGCGGGCGGTGGTCGATGGACACATCCACGACGCTGAAGCCGGCCGCTTCGAGGCCGCCGTTGACACCGTGGGCGCGCAGGATGCCGTCAATGCGTTCCAGGAAGCCACGCGCGGTGGCAGGGCCGGCCAGTGGCAGCAGAATGAGCATGCCGGTCACCAGCGGGCCGAAGGGCTCGCGCCAATAGAGGTCGAGGCCGCGGCGGGCACCAAAAATCGCCTCGAGGACGGTCGCGTTGACGCCATCCGTGCGGGCCCGCAGCACGATCAAGGAGGAGCGTACGCCGCTGCGATCGTGCAGGCGTTGCAGCTTGATGAGCTCATGAGCGAAAACCGCCGGGCAGTCGGGCAGCGAGCGGTGCAGTGCGGCCGTCTGGGTGGCTGCCCAGCTCTCGTCGGCGAAATACTGCAGCATGGCAGTGGCGACGGTGAGGTTCTCCTTGGTCAGGGCGAGCAGCGGCAGATCGCGCACCACGAGCACGCCCATCGCTTCGCCGGCGGAGTTGATCAACGGGAAGACGGCGCGATAGCTTCCGCCCTGCTCGAGCTCGGCGAATTGATCGATGCTGTGGTAGGCGGTCTGCTCGTGCTCGAGGGCATAGGCGAGCAGCGGGTCGGTGCGCACCAGCGCGGCGGGCTGACCGAGCGCCGCGGTCGGCTGGTTGCCGAGCCGGCGATTGCGGTACAGGTGCAGCGCGGCCGTCTCGAAGCGGCAGTATTGCGCCATCAGCTGCAGCAGCGCGTTGGCGCCCTCAGCGGAGATGCCGGCGTGCGTCTCGGCGCTGAGGCCGCGCAGCGCTTCCAGGGCGGCGCGCAGCGTGACGGGTTGAGTGAGGAGCGCCTCTTCGAGACGGTCGTGCGACAGGCGGGTGATGAAGAATGCCCGGGTCAGCGACTCGAGGCGCTGCTCGGTGTAGTCCGTGCGCGCGTGGCCGGCTCTGAGCTGCTCGCGCGAGCGCGAGCGGTATTGGCCGGCGCTCAGGGCCGCAAGAGCGCCGCCCGCCAGTTGGATGAGCGGCGGCGCCTGGCCGCTGATGCCGAGCCGGTCGGCGGCGACGCCGGCGGCGGCCAGCACGAGGGTGGCGAGCGCCGCGGGGGCGAGACCGTGGCGCAGTCCGAGCAGCAGCGGGATCAGCCACAGCCAAGGATAGGGCGAGACGGTGAACGGCTTTGCCCGAAAGAGCCACACGGCCACTGTCAGGCCGATGAGCGGCAGCAGCACGACTTCCGCCCAGACGACGAGCCCAAAGCGCTGCTCGGTGCCGTTGTCCATGCTTGCTCGCGCGCTCTCGAGGTCAGGTCAGCAGGCGCTTGACGAGTCCGGCGAGGGTCCGCTCGGAAAGTACCGCCAGCCCCTCGCGGCTGTCGCCGCTCGCCGAGGCTTCGCCGCTCCAGACGATCCTGCCGGACTGAAGGTCGAGCAGCCGCACGGTGAAGCCCACCGCGGGCTGGCCGTCGAGGCCGATCTTGTAATTCCACTCGTCGACGCTGCCGAGCAGGGCGTAGCGCGCCCCGTGGTGACGCGCCCAATCGAGCGCCTGCCGCTGATCGTCCGCACCGTTGTCGATGGGCAGCGGTCCGCCGCCGTCAGCCGCGGGCGGGACCAGGACGCGAGGCAGGCCCTGGGCGCCGAGCAGCGCGGCCAGCTCCCGCTGGACGCGCTCGCCGGCGTAAGGCGTGGTGGTGTTGTTGACCGGCGCCAGCACGCACCACGCCGCCTCTCTATCCGGATGGGGCGGGGGCGCCGTGTCGAGCTGAGTGGAGGCGCAGCCGGACAGGCCGAGCGCGGTCAGCACGAAGAGGGTCCAGGCGGTGGCGGTGGATCGGGATGTCATGGCCAGTCTCGCTCAATGCAGTGGGGTGAAATAACGGCGATAGCGCAGCATCACGGCAGTCGTGCGGCCACTGTGCTGGCCCACGTTGTTCTCCAGGTTCAGGCTCAGGGACAGGTGGTCGGAACCGAACAGGGGCATGGCGGCGCCCGCGGTCAGGTCATAGCCCTGGCCGCTGACGCTGTTGGCGCACAATTCCGCGTCGGCGTAGGGACGCAACAGCGCGGTGAACGTGGTCGCATACTGCATGTTGAAATGGCCGCCGCCGCAGACCTGCACGAAGCTGTCGGGAACGAAGAAGTCCGTGGCCGCGGTCCGGTCCGAGGGGACGAGGGGCAGCAACTGGGCGGGCAGATCGGCGGCGCGCCCGTAATGAGCGCCGCTCAACGAGGCGTGCAGGGTGAGGTCGGGCGGCGCGAACCACAGCTGGTAGCTGCCATCGAGCGAGAATCGCTGCGCGGTGCCCAGGGCGCCCCCGCCCTGCGCCCGCAGCCATCCCGCCTGGAGCTGCAGCTGCAGGCTCGCGCGCGGCGTCAGCCGGGCGCTCGCGCTGCCATCGACGCGGTCTTCCAGTCCGGCGACGCTGAGCGCCGCGGTGTCGAGCGGCTGGGCGCCCGCGGTCGCCCCCAGGTTGGTTTCGAGGCCGTCGCCCCAGTGGCTCTGCCACGCGACGCCCTCGCGGGACCAGCCGGCGAGGTCTCGGCCGGCGCCGAGATCGACCGTGAGGGTGCCGAGCTCCGTCGCATGCTGCAAGGCGAGCAGGGCGTCACGGTCGAGAGACGGCACGGTCCCGAGCTGCGTGTCGTCGACGACACGCTGTTGGATCGTGTCGAGCCGGATATCGAGCCGGTCGGGCGCCCCCAGCCACTGGCTTGCCTGCAGGCTCGCGTCCTCGGCGAGCAGACCGCTCCACTGGGTCGCCGTGGCCGCCGCGCCCAGGCTGTCGGCGCGAGGCACGGCCAGCTCGTCGAACTGCCGTTGCAGGCGTGTGTCGTCCGGCTCGTCCTCGAGTCCGCGGTAAGCGAGGCTGAGAGCCAGCGGGTTCCAGCCGAGGTCGGCGGCCGCGGCCACCTGGTCACGGCGTGGCAGCTGCGCGTGCCGGCGTCCGAGAAGACGTGCGATCTCGGGACCGTCGTGCGTTGCCATGGCCTGCGCGAGTCGTGCCCAATCCGGCGGCGGATCGCGCAGAAAAGCCCGCAGGCACCACCAGCGCGCCAGCGGGTAGGCCTGCTCACCCAACATCCAGGCCAACACCGTCACGCGCGTCGCCGCGGAATCGGGGTGGCGGGCGAGCTCTTCGATGGCGTGTCGGGCCGGATCGCCGGGCGCCAGCGAGGTGGCGAGCCGCGTCAGGGCTTGCAGTCGCCACCCGATCTGCGTGCCGCCCGGGGGCGAGGCGGCGCGGCGCGCCAGCAGATCGTAGGCCCGCCGGCGCAGTTGCCAGGCCGCATCGGGCCGGTCCGCCTGATCCAGGGTGTCGGCATAGTCCATCAGCCACAGGGGATCGTTCCTGCGGGTGGACCATTGCGCCTGCAACCAGGGGAGAGCGCGCTGGGGCTCGTCGAGCGCCGCATACATGGCGGCGATCGGCGCCCACAGTTGCGGCGCCCGCTCGGCCCGGCGGTCCAGCCGATACAGCCTGGAGGCGATCGGCGTGAGGTCGCCGCTGTCGATGAGCAGCCACAGATAGCCGGCGAGCAGGTTGTCGTCGCCGGGGCTCAGGCGCAGAGCCTGGCGGTAGGCGGCAAGCGCCGCGCGGTTGCGCCCCTGACCTGCGCGCAGCTGCGCCAGCGCGGTCCAGTACGCGGGCTCGGCGGCAAAATCCCCCGCCTGCCCGGGAGCGAGCAAGGCGAACGCGCGGGCCAGCCACGGGGTGGCCGGCTGCTGCGAGGAGGCAATGTAGAGCATGGATAAGAAGAGGGAGGGGTCGTGCGTCTGCCGCCAGCCGCGCGCGGCGGTCGTGAAGGCCCGTCGGGGATGGCGGTATTGCTCGGCATACACCACGCGCTGATAACCCGCCGCATCGGCCTGCCGCGTGTCGATCAGCACCTGCGCGGCCCGGGCAGCCAGGGGATAGCGCCCGAGCAGCCAGGCAAGATTGCTCAGCGTTTCCCAGTAGGTGGTGTCGGATGGGTGCGCGCGGGATTGCGCGCTGACCAATGCGTTCAGCGCCTGCGGCAACCGCCCCTGGACGTACTCGATCGTGGCGATCGCCAGCATGACCTGGGGCCCGGAGCCAAAGCGTCGGCGGTAATGCTCCAGGGTATCGAGCTCGCGCGCCGGCTCGCCCAGCGCGCCGTAGATCACTGCCTGCTCCCACAGGAGTTGCGGCGCGGGATCGCGCGCGAATTCGCGCTGCAGCTCGCGTATGGCCTGCTCCGGCTCGCCGATGTCGAGATACAGGCCGCTCAACATGCTGCGTTGCGCGGGCGTGGCGCCGCCCACGCGGATGAGCTCGCGCAGCAGATCGACGGCTCGATCATCGTCCTCCAGTCCGACGGCCAGGTCGAGGGCAGGCTGCAGATAGCGATTCTCGTGCAGGTCGAGCGCCAGGCGGCAGAGCGCCGCGAGCGCGGTCCGCGGATGGTTGCTCCAGCGGGCCGCCTGGGCCAGACGGGCGAGCCAGACGCGCGAGCGCGGCCGCGCCCGGACCGCCCGTTGCGCCAGTGCGTAGGCATCGTCGACCTCGCCGGCGCCGATGAAGGCCTGCCAGGCAAGATCCCAATCCTGAGCGCGGAAAGGGTGCGTGCCGATCACGGGCGCGGGGGCGGCCGCGGCCGGATCCGGAAAGCGGCCGATCGCCAACAGCAGCAGTACGGCGTACAGGTGGATCTGCCGGCAGGGTTGTGTGCGCGGAGCGATCACGGCGTCTTCAGCCCCACGAGTCGCCGCGCATATCCGGCGGCCGCGCGGCCCGCGTCCGCCATCAGCGCGAGCCGGGTCATTTCCCGCCAGAGCGCGGCGGACGCCGGTACCAGAGCCAGCTCGTCCTGCGCGAATGCGAGCGCATCGACAGGCCGGCCGGCGGCGAGCAGCGCCTCGATGCCACCGTGGAAGGCCTCGAGGCGCAGCGCCGCATCGGACGTTCGCGTGATGATGTGCCGATAGAGGCGGGCGGCGGTTCGGTACTGCCCCAGCGCGGCGACGATGCGGGCGACCTGCAGCAGGTCCGAGGAGCCCATGCGTGGCGCCAACAGCAGGACGTCGCGGATGTAGGTGTCGGCAAGCGCGGCGTGCCGCGGCGAAGAGGGCTGCGCCGCGGCGAGCTCGGACCGCAGCAGGCGCAGCCGCAATAAGGCGACGTCAGGCGGCACGGCCTCGATGGCCTGATCCAGCCAGGGCGCGAGCGCGTAACGCGACAGGGACAGGTCGCCCGCGGCCAGCGCCTGCTGTGCGAGCAGGGTACGGATGTCTTTGGCCGTGGGCTGTGCCAGCACCATCAGGCGCAGATACGCGAGCGTGGTGGCATCCGGCCGCGGCTCCTGGCGCAGGCTGCTTTCGATGTAAGACCTGGGATAGAGAAACGCCAGCGTCGCGACAGTGGCGAGGATCAGGCTCGCGCGCAGCCACAGCGGCGCGAAGCGCTCGCGCGGCGCGGGCTCGCGCACGTGCGCGCGGCGCTCGGGAACGGTGTACGAGGCCGTGGAGGCCGTCACCTCGGGCAGCATGATCGGTTTCAACATTCAGCTCCGGCACCTGATGTCGACATGCGCCTCGTGCTCCGTGAGCTGGAAGCGCACATCGCCGCGCCCGTCGCTCCTGCCCCGGCGGTCCCGGCCGTCGATGCGGGTGCGGCAGCTCGCTGCGTTGCCGAGCGTGAAGTCCAGGGGCGCCTGTGCCTGCAGGCTCAGATCGAGCGCGCCCGGGGCGCGCGCCACGGCCGCGATCAGGCCGTTGGCGCTCGCCAGATAGGGCAGGCTCGGCGGAGCGGCCTGCAGATAGAGCAGCGCCTCATCACCCGGGCCCAGGTGGATGTAACGGCTCCCATCGAAGTCATCGAAGCCGGCGACGTTGCGCGAGCGCTCGAGGTCGGGATAACCCAACTCGGCGGGAACGCGCAGCTCCTGGTCCGGTCCGTACCCGCGGACCTGATAGCCATCGCCGGCGCGCGCCAGGCCGGCGGACCCGAAAGCAACGGCGATGCGGCTGTAGGTGGAGGCGAAAACCGGCGTCGCCGGCTGCTGTTGCGCCCAGCGGTAGACCTGCAGGAGCTCCTTCAGCGCGCAGGGGCGCTCGCCCGAGAAGTAGTGGTAGTAGATCTCCATTGCCGTCAGCCGGCGCGGCCGATCGGTCATCCGCATCGTCTGCATGACCTGACTGTAGCCGCAGTAAGGCGGCTGCCAGCCATGGGTGAATTGCTCCTCGTCGGCGATGGGCGAGTACACCTGGAAATAGGGTCCCTGCCACACGCCGAGCGGCACGACGTTGGTGAGAGAGGGATGGGCCCGCGTGATGGTGCTGTTGTAGCCGTTGATGTTCTGCAGCCCGTCGCCATAGGCGATGCCGAGGACCTCGGCGCCGGGGTTGGTGTCGCCCGACCACTGGATGACGCGGACCCGTTTGCCGGCCGGGGCCAGCAGGCGGTCGATGATGTCCGCCGAGCCGGTGACTTCCATCTCCGGGCTGAAGCGGTAGTTCGGCACCGGCAGGTTGTATCCGTACAGGAGCGCGAGGCCGTGGTCGCTCGCATCGCCGTCGAGCGCTTTGCTGCCCTTGCTCATGTGCAGCCCCGCCGACAGCGCGGGGTTGCGCTCGAGCGCCGGCCAGTCGAACGGGTGGGAGTAGGTATGGGTGCCGATCTCCACCCAGGGCAGGCTGAAGATGCGGCGGGCGATGGGCCGCAGCGTGGCGACTTCGGCCGGCGGATTCAGGCCGCGATCGACGAACCCCGAGGCGATGACCGACGCGGTCACCGGCAAGGGGAAGCGCTCGAGGACCTGGTCCAGGATCACCTCGGCCGACGGCTGGTCGCGAAAAGCGCCGATCCAGGAAGCGGAGGAGAAGCCGTCGCCGTCGATGAGGCCGAACAGCAACCGGCGGCCGCTGGCGGTGGTGTAGTCGAAAGCCGGGACGTCCGGCAGACGCAGCGCGGCGCGGAAGAACCGGAACGGATCGAGAATCCAGGCGGACTGCGCTTCGCCGCCCCCGAGGTCACCCTGAGGGAGGCTCCGTATCACGTAGGGCGCGAGCGCATAGCCGCCCCACGGGGTGATTGCGGCGGCGGTCTCCGTGCTGCCGGCGACACTGACTTCGAGCAACGGCGTGCCTGGCTCGGTGAGCCGGATCGGATTGAAATCCGGCGCGCTCGGCAGCGCCGGGCTCTCGAAGCCGAAGTAACTGCCGTCGACGTCGGCGATGCGGGCCGCGTTCAGGCCGGCGGGCGGTTGTTTGCCGAGGCGCAGGCCGAGCGGCTCGAGCTCGCTTGCGCCGGCCGGCATGCCGAAGTCGTCCAGGATCGCCACCGGGACACCGGCCGCGATCTGCGCGCGTAGCCAGCGCCAGACGTCCGCCGAATGGGGAAAGTGATCCGAATCGAACCAGGTGACGATACCGGCGACCTGACCGGTGAGCGGGCCCGAGGGAAGCTGGCCGCCGCTGATGTCGATCTCGCGCGTACTGTATCCGAGGTGGTTGAGCGGCATGGCCGCGTACCAGCTCAGGTTGTTGCTGAGAGTACCCGCCGCGCCGTCATACAGCATGAGCACCTGTCGCGGCAGAGGCGTGACCGTGCTGATACCGGCGATGTCGAGCTCGGCGTCGCTCACGTAAGGCACGATCCCGTGGCTCTCGATCTCCTGGGCCACGCGCGTGGCTTGGGCCCGCTCGGCAGGGGGGAGGTAGTCGATGGCGATGGCCGTCAGTCCCGATCGGCGCACGGCCTCGAGGCGAGCGAGCAGCTGTTGGGTCGCGGCAGGGCTGACGGCCACGTATTGCCCGGCTCGTTGGTCCCAGCCGCGGTACAGGGACTCGGCGGCCACCGCGATGACGCCCTCCTGGGCGGTGAGCGCATCGAGCAGCTCGAAACCGCGGTTGAGTATGAGCCGTCCCTGCGGATCGGATCGGTGCACGGCCTCGACGAGCGCGATCAGCCCCTGGCGGTAGCTCGCGCGCTGGCCAGGCGCAGCGAGGGCGAGCCGATAGCTGTCCAGCGTATCGAAGAAGAAGTTGCGGTAGCCCTGCGCGCGCAGCGGCGCGAGCACGTGATCGAGATAGAACGCGCGGCAGGCGGGCCTCGCCTGATCGACGATCCAGCTGTTCCAGGGGCGATTCTCGCCCAGCCGGCATTGCGCCGGCATCGCGGCGGCGGCCGCGGAGCCCTTCCCGACCTCGCCGAGCGAGACATAGGCGAAGACCGTGGTGTGGGGCCCCGCGAGAGTCTCCGGGCGCGCCAAGGCATCCGGCTGGACTACCACCCAGTCGAAGTCGCGCAGCACCTCGACCGGCGGGTGCTCGCCGTAGAAGAACGCCACGGACGGCTGCCCGTCCGCGCGGGCGACGGGGAGGCTGATCAGCAGCAGCAACGCCACCGCGGCGGCCATGGCCGGCGGTGGGCGCAGCTTGACTCGGGAGGGGGCGCTCACCCGGCTTATTGTCAAGCCGCGGCCCGGCGACGGGCGCGAACGCCATCACGGGCGCCCCCACGTCCCCTTGACGCCCGTCACGAATCCTGCGAGCGGCCGCGAGAATCCGTCTAGCCGAGTGCGTCCCGCAGCGCGGCCACTTCCTGGGCCGATTCAGCCAGAA
>JASHVV010000126.1 GCA_030044385.1 Gammaproteobacteria bacterium | reverse complement strand
CGTCCCGGGGCCGCCGCCCGCCATCTACCGCGGTCCGCCGGCGCAGCCACGGCGAATGCCGCTGCTGCGGCGCGAATTCCGGCTGGAGAAGCCGCTGCGGCGAGCCGTCGTCTCCGTGTGCGGGCTCGGTCAATACGAGCTGCGCATCAACGGCAGGCGCGCCGGCACGGGCGCGCTCACTCCCGGATGGACCAACTATCGCCGCACGGTGCTCTATGACACCCATGACGTGACATCGCTCATGAAGCAGGGCGCCAACGCGCTCGCCGTGATGCTGGGCAACGGCTTTTTCAACGTGGAGAAATATCCCGGCCGCTACACCAAGCTCGTCGGCTCCTTCGGCCGCCCGAAGCTCATCCTGCAGCTGCGGCTGTCCTTTGCCGACGGCTCCGAAGCGCTCGTGGTGAGCGACGGCTCGTGGCGCACGCACCCCGGGCCGATCACGCTGTCTTCGGTGTATGGCGGCGAGGATTTCGACGCCCGCTCGAGTCCGCCCGGCTGGGACCTCCCGGATTTCCACGCGCGTGGAGAGAGCGGTTGGGCACGGGCCGTCGAGGTCGCGGGCCCCGGCGGATCCTTGCGCGCCCAGACTGTTCCTCAGGTGACGGCCGCGCGCACCTACGAGCCGGTCAGGATGACGATCCCGCGGCCGGGAGTCTTCGTCTATGACCTCGGGGAGAATTTCTCCGGCTGGCCCGTCATCGCCGTACGGGGCGCGGCGGGACGGCGGGTGACCCTGCTGCCCGGCGAGCTGCTCGACGATCAGGGTCTGGTCACGCAACGCAGCGCCAACGCCAGTCCGGACGACGCAGTCCTCTTCAACTACACGCTTGCCGGCAGCGGCATCGAGCGCTGGCACCCGCGCTTCAGCTATTACGGGTTTCGCTATGTGCAGGTGCAGGGAGCGGCGCCGCCCGGGCTGGGCGGGCCCGGCGAGCCGGAACTGCTCGAGCTGCGGGGCGAGTTTCTGCACGCCGATCTGCCGCTGACGGGCCGCCTGTCCACCGGCAATCCCCTCCTCGACCGCATCCACGGCCTCATCCTCCAGGCGCTCCTCAGCAACACCTTCAGCGTGCTCACCGACTGTCCCCAGCGCGAGAAGCTCGGCTGGCTGGAGCAGACCTATCTCAACGCCGATACCGTGTACTACAACGAGGACGCGGTGACGCTCTACGAGAAGATGCTGCGCGACATGATGGACAGCCAGGTGCCGGACGGCATGGTGCCGGCGATCGCGCCCGAATACGTCGCCTTCCTCGACGCCGACGGGACCGACTCCGCGTTTCGCGACTCGCCGGAATGGGGCGCGGCGATCGTGCTCAGCCCCTGGGCGACCTATCGCTACACCGGCGACCGCCGCATCCTCGAGACCGGTTACCCGGCCATGTGCCGCTACGCCGCTTACCTCGCGACCCGGGCGCGGCACGGCGTGGTGGATTACGGCCTCGGCGACTGGTACGACATCGGCCCCAAGCCTCCCGGCGAATCGCAGCTCACCCGCCGGGCGCTCACCGCCACCGCGACCTACTGCGAGCTGCTGCGCACGCTCGCCAGGATCGCGAGACTCCTCGGACACGCCGCCGACGCGCGGCGCTTCGCCCGGCACGCGGCGCAATCGCGGCGCGCCCTCAACACACGGCTGTTCGATCCAACGACCGGCCAGTACGGCCGCGACAGCATGACGGCCAATGCCATGCCGCTCGCCATCGGCCTCGTTCCGCCCCGCCACCGCGCGGCGGTGCTCGCGAGCCTCGTGGCCGCGATCCGCGCCGATCACAACCACGTCACCGCCGGCGACATCGGCTTTCATTACGTGGTGCTCGCTCTGATGCGCAACGGCCGGGGCGATGTCCTCTACGACGTGCTGACGCGCTCCGATCCGCCGAGCTACGGTGACCAGCTCGCCCGGGGCGCCACCTCGCTCACGGAGTCCTGGACCGCCAACCCCGACCACTCGCAGAACCATTTCATGCTCGGCCATGCGGAGACCTGGCTCTACGGCGGCCTCGCCGGCATCCGCATCGACATGAGCCGGCCGCACGCGCAGCGCATCCGCATCGCGCCGCAGGCCGTCGACGGCATCGAGGACGCCGGCGCCCGTTATCGCTCCGTGTTGGGCGAGGTGGCCGTCGCCTGGCGCAAGGAAGGCGGCCGCCTGCACCTGCGCGTCGACATTCCCGCGGGCGCCGCGGCCACCATCGAGCTGCCCGCGCGCACGCCCGCCGAGGTGCTGGAGGGCGCCGGGCCGGCTCGGCAGGCCCCCGGTGTCGCCGACGCCCGGCAGGCCGGCCGCACGGTCATCATCGAGATCGCCTCCGGACAGTACGCCTTCAGTGCGCCTGCGGCCTGACGGCGGGGGCCCGAATACCGCGAGCCCCGGGTGCGCTATACTCCCCGGGACGTCGCTCCAACTTTTATACGGCCGAGCGGTAGCGCTACCGTGAAGGCCCAGGCGACAAATGAGCCTGCTGCTTCGGGTCAACGTGGTGCTCGTAATCGCCTTTGCATTGGCGGGATGGGCCGCGCACGAGGTTTGCGCCTCGCTGCAACAGGCCGATGCCCGGCGGGAGACGCTGGCGACGGCGGGCCTGATGCTCGACAGCGCGCTCGCGAGCCGCGCGTACACGGCCCATGAGATCGACCCGCTGCTCGAGCCGCGCATGCAGAGCGAGTTCCTGCCGCAGAGCATCCCATTCTACGCGGCGACCCAGACGTTCGCCTCCCTTCGCAAGCTCCACCCGCAGTTCGCGTACCGCGAAGCGACCCTGAACCCGACGAATCCCCGCGATCGCGCAACCGACTGGCAGGCGGACATCATCAATCAGTTCCGCAATCACCCGAGCTCGCTGCAGATCCAGGGAGAGCGCAGCACCCCGATGGGCGACTCGCTCTTCCTGGCGCGGCCCATCCGCGCGCAGCCGGAATGTCTCGCGTGCCATGGACTCGCGTCCGCCGCGCCCGCGACCCTCATCGCGCGCTACGGCAACGACAACGGCTTCGGATGGCAGCCGAACGAGGTCATCGGCGCGCAGATCGTCTCCGTGCCCGAGGCGGACGCGCTGCAGGGTGCCCGGCGGATCTTCTCCGACATCATGGCATTCATCATAGTGATGCTGGCCGTGCTGCTCGCTATCATCGACGCCACGATGTATTGGACGGTGGTGCGCCCCCTGCGGCAGATGACCCGGCACGCCGATGAGGTGAGCCTCGGACGGGCGGCCGAGGAGAGCTTCTCGAGCCGGCGGGGGGATGAGATCGCGGCCTTGGCAGAGGCGTTCGAGCGCATGCGCAAGAGCCTGAACAAGGCGATGCAGATGTTGGGAGGGTCCAGCCGTGGCGCGTGACATTTTCATCAGCTACTCCCAGCCGGACCGCGACTGCGCGTTCGAGCTGACGGCCCACCTGGAGGCGAACGGCTTCGCCGCCTGGATCGCGCCGCGCGACGTATCGCCCGCGGCGGACTGGGCCGAGGAAATCATCGACGCCATCACCGCCGCGCGCGTCATGATCCTCGTGTTCTCGGCGAGCAGCAACGACTCGCCGCAGGTGCGGCGCGAGGTCGAGCGCGCCGTACACAAGAACCTGCGGATCCTCCCCTTTCGGATCGAGGACGTGCTGCCCTCGAGGAGCCTGGAGTATTTCTTGAGCAGTCAGCACTGGCTCGACGGCTTCCCCTCGCCGCGCGCGCCGCACTACGAGCGGCTCTGCGGATGCCTGCGCCAGTGGCTGCCCGATGCGCCCCGCCAACCCGCGCAGGCGCAGACGGCCGCCGCCAGCGCCGCGCCGCTC
>JASHVV010000125.1 GCA_030044385.1 Gammaproteobacteria bacterium | reverse complement strand
CGCGCGCTCGGCCTGACGGAGGCGGAGCAGCAGGACCTCAGGGATCTGCACCTCCTGACCGCGAAGCCGGTGATGTACGTGGCCAACGTGGCGGAGAGCGGCTTCGAGGGCAATCCGCTGCTCGCCGTCATCGAGACGCGCGCCGCCCGGGAGGGAGCGGCCGTGGTGCCGGTCTGCGCCGCCATCGAGGCGGAGATCGCGCAGCTGGAGGAAGGCGATCGCGCGGAGTTTTTGGCCGAGCTCAAGCTCTCGGAGCCGGGGCTCGACCGCCTCATCCGCGCCGCTTACCGCCTGCTGGGACTGCAGACCTTCTTCACGGCGGGCCCGAAGGAGGTCCGCGCGTGGACGGTTCGCGTCGGCGCCACCGCGCCGCAGGCGGCTGGCGTCATCCACACCGACTTCGAGCGCGGCTTCATCCGCGCCGAGGTGATCGCCTTCGAGGATTATGTCGGGTTGCGGGGCGAGGCCGGCGCGCGCGAGGCGGGCAAGCTGCGGTTGGAAGGCAAGGAATACGTCATGCGCGAAGGGGACGTGGTGCACTTCCGCTTCAACGTTTGAGAAGCGGGTCACGACACGGAGGTCGCATTCTGTCGCGCCGGAGAGTGACAGCGCCGCGCAGCCTAACGTATCGTGCGCTCTCGACCGGCGAGGGTACGAGGAAATGGAGCAGGAACTGCGCCTCCTGATCCTGGAGGACGTTGCCGCGGAAGCCGAGCTCGCCGTCAGGGCACTCGAGGCGGCGGGCCTCAATTGCGACTGGCGGCGTGTCGAGAACGAGACCGGCTTCCGCGTGGAACTGCGCATGCTGCGGCCGGACATCGTCCTGTCCGATTTCTCCCTCCCCCGGTTCGATGGCATGTCGGCCCTTGCCATCGCCACGGCGGAAGCGCCCGACACCCCGTTCATCTTCGTCTCCGGCACGATCGGCGAGGAGCGCGCGATCGAGGCGCTGAAGCAAGGGGCGGTCGACTACGTGCTGAAGGAGAACCTCGCCCGGCTTGGGCCCGCGGTGAGGCGGGCCCTCGAGGAAGCGGCCTCGCGCCGGGCCCGGCGGCACGCGGAGGAGCGCGTCGCGCGGCTCACCCGCGTTCTGCAGATGCTCTCCGGAATCAACACCGCGGTGGTGCGCATCCGCGACCGGGCCGAGCTGCTCGAGGAAGCGTGCCGGATCGCTCATGCCGTGGGCAACTATGTCTGCGCGTTCGTCGTGCTGATCGACCCGCATACCCGAATCGCCCGCGGCGCGGCCTGGGCGGGCGCCGGCGGCGACCGCAAGGCCGAGTTGAGCTACCGGGTGGACGACAGCGGCAGGAGCGAGCAGGGCGAGAGCATGACCGGCCGCGCGCTGCGCACCGGCCAGACGGCGGTCTGCGATGACATCACCCGGGTGCCCGGCCCCTGGCGCTTTGCCGACACGCTCGCGGCCCTCGGCATCCGCTGCATCGCCTCCATCCCCCTGCTCATCGACGAGACGCCCGTTGGGACGTTCACGGTGGGGGGCGGCGAGCCCGGCATGCTCGGCGAGGAAGAGGTGCGGATGCTGCAGGAGGTCGCCGCCAACCTGTCGTTCGCCCTGCAGTACCTGCACAAGGAAGATGCGGTCCGATTCCTCTCCTACTTCGATCCGCTGACCGGACTCGCCAAGCGCGGGCTGTTCTGCGAGCGGCTGGCGCGCGCGCTCGGCCGGCACGCCGGCGAGAGCCAGGAAGTGGTCGCGGTCGCCTTCGATATCGAGCGCCTGGGCGCGATCAACGACTCGCTCGGCCGGCACGTCGGCGATCGGGTGGTGCAGTTCGTGGCCGACGCGCTGCGGTGCAACTTCGGCGGCAGCGAATGGCTGGCGCACCTCGAGGGCGGGAACTTCGCCGCCGTGGTGTTTGATTGCGCCTCCTACGAGGAGGCCGTGCGCCTCATCCACGACCGCATCACGGCGGCTTTCGGCAAGCCGCTGGCGCTTGCCGGGCACGAGATCCAGGTGACCGTCAGGGCGGGACTGGCGCGCTATCCGGAGAACGGCGCCGACGCGGAGGCGCTGCTGCAGAATGCGGAGGCGGCGCTGCACAAGGCGCGCAACACCGGCGAGCGCTTCCTGCGCTACCGGCGGGAGCTGAGCTCGGAAGTGGCCGATCGCCTGGCGCTCGAGCGGCGGCTGCGCACGGCGCTCGATGACAACCAGTTCCTGCTGCACTATCAGCCGAAGGTCAGCATCGCGACCGGCGAGCTGGTCGGCGCGGAGGGCCTCCTGCGCTGGAATGATCCGGAGCGCGGCATCGTCGCGCCGGCGGTGTTCCTGCCGGTGCTGGAGTCGACCGGCCTCATCGTCGATGTCGGGGATTGGGTGGTGCGCCAGGCGGCGAGTGACCTGGCGCGCTGGGGAGGCCTGGGCCTCAAGCCCATCCGGCTGGCCGTCAACGTCTCGCCGCAGCAGCTGCGGGACCCGGAATTCTACGGCCGGTTCCTTGCGGCGGCGGGGCGGGGCTCGGGCGGCGCCGGTGGCATCGACATCGAGATCACCGAGGGCGCGCTGCTCGACGACACCGTGTTCCTCGGCCGAACGCTGCAGGCGATGCGCGACGCGGGTGTCCAGGTGGCGATCGATGACTTCGGGACGGGCTACTCCTCGCTCAGCCGTCTCGCGGATCTGCCCGTCGACACCCTGAAGATCGATCGCTCCTTCATCAGCCGGCTCGCGGGCGACAAGACGGTGCAGGCCGTAGTCGCGACCATCATCTCGCTGGCGCACGCGTTCGAGCTCTGCACCGTCGCGGAAGGCGTCGAGCGGGAGGAGGAGCTGGCGCTGCTCAAGGGACTGCAGTGCGAGCAGTCGCAGGGTTATCTGCACAGCCGGCCGCTGCCGGCGGAGGACTTCGAGTCTCTTCTCGCGCGGACCCCCGCGCCGCTTGCCCGCTAGTCCCGGCCGCGCTCCATCAGTCTCAGCCGCAGGCGGTCGGACCTGCAGAGACTCTCCAGCACGGCCCGCAGGGCGCCGTCGTCGCCGGTCAGGACCGCACGCAGTCTGAGAAGGGGCGAGCCCAGCGGCACTTCGAGCGTGCGCGCGGCATCGGCATCGGCCGGAATCGCCCCCAGCGAGTACCTGGCGGAGGCTGTCGGCAACCCGAGGCGGTCGAGCAGCGTCATCACGGACTCCCGGCGCGGAATGGGACGACGCAGGCGCCGGCCGATGGGCTCCGGCAGATAGGCGGCGGTGAGTGACACGGGCTCGCCGTTGCTGCGCCGCAGCCGCTCCAGGCGATACGCCGTCAGGCCGATTCCGGCGGCGAGCGCGGCCAGCATCGCCGGAACGGGCGCGGGCTCGAAACGCAGCGTCGTCGTGGTGGTTCGAGATTCCAACTCCGTCAGCGTCTCGAGCATGGCGTGCAGATCGAGGCGCAAGCGCGGCGCCGCCGGCTGCGGGCCCGCGTAGGTTCCGCTGCCGCGGCGGCGGACGATGCGGCCTTCGCGCTCCAGCCGATCCAGAGCGCGGCGCACCGTGGTGCGGGAAATTCCGTAGCGCGCGCAGAGGTCGGGCTCGCTCGGCAGGGCGCTCTCCGCCGCGATGGTGCCGTCCTGCAGCGCGGTGGAGAGCAACTCGTAGAGTCGATAGTAGCGCGCGACTCCCTTGTCGAGGCGGCGGGTCGAGAGCTCCGGGACGGGTGTCGCGGGAGACTTCATGGCTTCGGACGGCTGATCCTGATCGTCGCGTGAGCCTCGTAACGGTCGGGACGATACAGGCAGGTGATGTGCGCCACGATGCGGTGCAGCGCATCGCGTGCGAGCGTGCGCACGCTGAATACCGGCGCGCCGACCGCGATCCCGAGGCTGTTGGCGGCGAGAGGATCGGCCCCGAGAGCGGCGAACTCGCGCTCCAGGCTGGCGCTGCGGTGACCGCCGGCGGCGAGCACGGTCAGGAGGACGCCGCCATCGACGCCGAGCTGCTGCCGCGTCAGCCCGCTGCCGACCTCTTGCGGAAGATGGGCGGTCTCCAACATGACGGGCTCGCGCCCGACCTGGTGTACGCGGCGGATGAGCAGCGCGGTGGCGCCGAATGCGGGGGACTCGGCGAGGAGGAATGCCGGCGTCGCGACGCGCTGGAAGGCGATCGTCCGGCGGGTCGCCGCCCCGGGCGAGCCGGCCTCGCCATCGAGCACGGCTGCGAGGTCGCCGGGAGCCGCGGCTGGGTCTCCCCGGTCCCGGGCGAAGGTGCCGCTACCCCGTATGCGCTCGATCCGGCCCTCCGCCTCCAGCCGGGCCAGCGCGCGGCGCACCGTGGACCGCGAAACCCCGTAGTCCCGCATGAGTCGAGGCTCGCTGGGCATGGGCCGGCCCGAGCGGTAATGCCTCTCCGTCAGCGCCTGCGACAGGACTCTGTAGAGCCGCAGGTACCGGGAGACCCCTTCCCCGGGCTTTATCGTTGTCGTCATGCGAAAAGGCAGCCCGAAGCATACGTATACACCTTCTGCTTGGCCGCGGCAGGACCAATTGGCACCCTGCCGGCGGCCCCGGCCCCGGCCCCGGCGCCGGCCCCGGCGCCGCGGCGGGGCGGTTGACACCCCCGCCGTGCCCCAAGGACAATGCGCGCCCCTCCGGGCAGGCCGCCCGACCCGATTCCAAGGGTGGCGTCCGGCCGCGAAGAACCGTGGAAAGGTAGCTCAGCTGGTTAGAGCACGGCACTCATAATGCCGGGGTCGAGGGTTCGAGTCCCTCCCTTTCCACCAATGAAATCAAAAGCTTGCGATCTCATTCCTCGAGCATGACATTTGACCGCGGTGCTCGTTGGCGGAATCTTTGCGCTCACGAATGTGTGCGTATATACTTTCTGTATCTATTAACGTAGGACGACTACGTAATGAAGACAGCCAAAGTA
>JASHVV010000124.1 GCA_030044385.1 Gammaproteobacteria bacterium | reverse complement strand
GCACACCGTGACCATCCTCGGTGTCGCGATCTCCTGCGCACTGTCGATGTATGTCCTGAAGCAGCTCTACGCGGACGGCGTTCCGGCCTTCAACGGGCCCGTGTACACCTGGGCATTGACCGATGGCGTGCACATCGACGTGGGATTCCTGATTGACCGCCTGACCGCCCTCATGATGGCGGTGGTCACCTTCGTCTCGCTCTGCGTGCACGTCTACACCATCGGGTACATGCGTGACGACCCGGGATACATCCGCTTTTTCAGCTATATCTCGCTGTTCACCTTCTCGATGCTGATGCTCGTGATGGCGAACAACTTCATGCAGCTGTTCTTCGGCTGGGAGGCGGTCGGCGTGGTGTCGTACCTGCTGATCGGCTTCTGGTATACGCGTCCGAGCGCGGTGTTCGCCAACCTGAAGGCCTTCATCGTCAACCGGGTCGGCGACTTCGGGTTCGTCATCGGCATCGCGGCCGTGTTCTCCTACACGGGCTCGCTTTCCTACGATGCGGCCTTCGCCGCCGCTCCGCACCTGACGCACGCGGTCATTCCGATCACGGCGGCGAGCGGGGTCAATGCGCTCACCCTCATCTGCATCTGCCTCTTCATCGGCGCGATGGGCAAGTCCGCGCAGGTGCCGCTGCACGTCTGGCTCCCGGACTCGATGGAGGGCCCGACACCGATCTCCGCACTGATCCACGCGGCAACGATGGTGACCGCGGGCATCTTCATGGTGGCCCGCATGTCACCGCTCTTCGAGTACTCGGACACGGCGCTGTCCTTCGTGCTCGTCATCGGCGCGACGACGGCGTTCTTCATGGGACTTCTCGGCATCGTCAACAACGATATCAAGCGCGTCATCGCCTACTCGACGCTCTCGCAGCTCGGATACATGACGGCGGCGCTCGGGGTGTCGGCGTACAGCGCGGCGATCTTCCACCTGATGACCCATGCCTTCTTCAAGGCGTTGCTCTTCCTTGCCGCCGGCTCGGTCATCATCGGCATGCACCACGAGCAGGACATGCGCAAGATGGGGGGCCTCGGCAAGTACATGCCGATCACGGCCGTCACCTGCTGGATCGGCGGCCTGGCGCTGGTCGCGACGCCGTTCTTCTCCGGGTTCTACTCGAAGGACGCCATCATCGAGGCGGTGGGCGCTTCGCACCGGTGGGGCGCGACCTACGCCTACTGGTGTGTGCTGCTCGGCGCTTACGTCACCTCGCTCTACACGTTCCGTCTGCTCTTCATGACCTTCCATGGCGAGGAGCGCTTCCGCCACGCAGCGCCGGCCCACGGCCATGAGGAACATGGCCACGGCGACGAGCACGGCCATCACGCGGCCGAGCCGCATGAGAGCCCCTGGGTGGTGACGGTGCCGCTGATCGCACTGGCCATTCCGTCACTGCTCGTCGGCTATTTCACCGTCGGGCCGGTGCTCTTCGGCCCGTACTTCGGCAGCTCCATCTTCGTGCTGCCGGCCAACGACATCATCGGGGACATGGCGCGCGAGTTCCACGGCCCGGGCCGGCTCGGCTTCCACGGCTTCCTCGGCGCGCCCTTCTGGCTGATGGCCGCGGGCTTCGCGACGGCGTGGGCCTGCTTCCTCTGGCGGCCGTCGCTCGCGGATCAGGCGGCGCGCCGCTTCGGCTGGCTGCGCACGATCCTCGTCGAGAAGTACTACTTCGACTGGATCAACGAGAAGATCATCGCGCCGCTCGCCCGCGGCATCGGCTTCGGCCTGTGGAAGGCCGGCGACCAGGGCGTCATCGACGGGGCGCTGGTCAACGGCTCCGCGGCGACGGTCGGTTGGTTCGGCGGTGTCCTCAGAAGGGTGCAGAACGGGTATCTTTACTCCTACGCGTTCTGGATCGTGATCGGCCTGGCGGCGCTGCTCGGCTGGTTCCTCGCCCGCGTCGGCTGAAGAAAGCACCAGAATGCAAGCACATCTGCTCTCCATCCTGATCTGGCTGCCGATCGCCGCCGGTGTCGCCGTGCTCCTCCTGGGCGAGCGCCGCCTCGCCGCCGCCCGCTGGCTGGCGCTGCTCGCCTCGATCGCGACACTGGTCCTGTCGCTGCCGCTGCTCGCGGATTTCAACACCCAGACCGCGGCCTACCAGTTCATCGAGAAGGCGGCCTGGATCCCGCGATTCAACGCCTTCTACGCGCTGGGGGTCGACGGCATCTCGCTGCCGCTCGTGGTGCTCACCGCGGTCATGACCATACCGGTGATCATCGCCGCCTGGACCGTGGTGAAGATGCGCGCGGCGCAGTACTTCGCGGCCTTCCTCATCATGGAAGGCCTGATGATCGGGGTGTTCTCCGCCACCGATGCGCTGCTCTTCTACTTCTTCTGGGAAGCGATGCTGATCCCGATGTTCCTCATCATCGGCATCTGGGGCGGCCCGCGGCGCGTCTACGCCACGATCAAGTTCTTCCTCTACACCTTCCTCGGCTCGGTCTTCATGCTGGCGGCCCTGATCTACATGTACGTGAAGGCCGGCGACTACTCGATCGCCAGCTTCCAGGCGCTGCCGCTGACATTGGAGGAGCAGCGCTGGATCTTCGCGGCGTTCCTGCTCGCCTTTGCGGTCAAGGTGCCCATGTGGCCGGTACACACCTGGCTTCCCGACGCGCACGTCGAGGCGCCGACCGGAGGCTCGGTGATCCTGGCGGCCATCATGCTGAAGATGGGCGGCTACGGCTTCCTGCGCTTCAGCTTGCCCATCACGCCGGATGCTTGCCGCGAGCTCAACATGCTCGTCATCACACTGTCGCTGATCGCGGTGATCTACATCGGCTTCGTCGCCATCGTGCAGGCGGACATGAAGAAGCTGATCGCGTACTCCTCGATCGCGCACATGGGCTTCGTGACGCTCGGCGCGTTCGTGGTGTACGAGATCGTCCGCACGACCGGCCAGGTCTCGGGAGCCGCCATGGGGCTCGACGGGGCGATGGTGCAGATGATCTCGCACGGCCTCATTTCCGGCGCGCTTTTCCTCTGCGTCGGCGTGCTCTATGACCGCGTGCACAGCCGTGAGATCTCCGCCTACGGCGGCGTCATCAACACCATGCCGATCTTCGCGGCCTTCATGGTGATGTTCGCCCTGGCCAACACCGGCCTGCCGGGCACCTCGGGGTTCGTCGGGGAGTTCCTGGTGATCCTGGCGAGCTTCAAGGCGAGCTTCTGGTATTCGACGCTCGCCGCCGTGACCCTGATCCTCGGGGCCTGCTACACGCTGTGGCTGGTCAAGCGAGTGCTGTACGGGCCGGTGGCCAACGATCACGTCGCGCACCTCACCGATCTGAACGGCCGGGAGTTCATCGTGCTCGGCATGCTCGCGGTGCTGGTGCTGGCGATCGGCATCTGGCCGCAGCCGCTCCTCAAGATCATGGAGCCTTCCATCCACCACCTGGTCGCCCAGGCCGTCGCCACCAAGATCCCGGTGTGATCCGCTCCCAGGACCCAACGAAATGATGACGATCTGGCACAGCATGCCCGGCCTGGCCCTCGCGGTCCCGGAGATCTATCTCGGCTTCGCGATCTGCCTGGTGTTGCTCTTCGAGGCGTTCGTGGGCGTGAAGCGCCCCGGGGCGACCTCGACGCTCACACTCCTGGTCCTCGTGGTGGGGGCGGCGCTCACCGTGCTCTACGCGGACGTGGGCCAGCGCACGGTCCTCTTCGACGGGATGTACGTGACCGACCCGCTATCCTTCGTGCTGAAGCTCGCCGGGTTCCTGTTCGTGGCGGTCGCGCTGCTCTACTCGCGCATGTACCTCGAGAACCGCGACATCCTGCGCGGGGAGTACTACGTCCTCGCGCTCACGGCGCTGCTCGGCATCTTCGTCCTCATTTCCGCCAACAGCCTCCTGACCGTGTACATCGGGGTGGAGCTGCTCGCTCTGTCGCTCTATGCGATGGTGGCGTTCGATCGCGAGTCGGGCGTCGCCGCGGAATCGGCCATGAAGTACTTCGTGCTGGGCGCGATCGCCTCGGGCACGCTGCTTTACGGCATGTCGATCATCTACGGCCTCACGGGATCGCTCGATCTCGGAGTGATTGCGACCAAGCTCACCGCGCCGGGGAGCCTTGGAGTCATCCTCGGCCTCACCTTCATCGTGGTCGCCGTCGCCTTCAAGTTTGGCGCCGTGCCATTCCACATGTGGTTGCCCGACGTTTATGAGGGCGCTCCGACGAGCGTCACGCTCTTCGTCGGCACGGCTCCCAAGGTCGCGTACTTCGCGCTGATGCTGCGCCTGCTGGCGCAGGGCCTCCCGGGCACCTCGGCGGACTGGACGCTGATGTTGACGCCGCTCGCCGTGTTGACGCTGATAGTCGGCAACGTCGTCGCTATCGTGCAGTCGAACCTCAAGCGCATGCTGGCGTACTCCACGATCGGCCACGTCGGATTCATCATCCTCGGCTTCGTGGCCGGTACTCCCAGCGGCTACACTGCTGCGCTCTATTACACGCTGGTGTACGTCCTGGTGGCGCTCGGCGCCTTCGGCGTGATCCTGCTCGCGAGCCGCAAGGGCTTCGAGGCGGACAAGCTCGATCACTACAAGGGTCTCCATCAGCGCGATCCGCTGCTCGCGCTGGTCATGATGGTGCTGATGTTCTCGCTCGCCGGCGTGCCGCCGTTCGTGGGCTTCTGGGCGAAGCTGCGGATCATCCAGGCGCTCTGGGAGACGAGTCATCTGGGCCTCGTCGTGGTCTCCGTGGTGATGTCGGTGGTCGGCGCGTTCTACTACCTGCGCGTCGTGAAGCTCATGTACTTCGATGCGGCGCCGGAGAACCTGCCCGCGACCCTGCGGCCGCTCGGGGCGCGCTTCGTGATCGGCGTGAATGCCGCGGCGGTCCTGGTGCTCGGCATCCTGCCGAGCCCGCTGCTCGATCTCTGCAGCAGGCTCATCCAATAATGTGAAGCGCGTCTCTCCGGGCCCGGCTTCCTGCTCCGAAATCAGAACACCTGCTCGACTGCATAGCGCCAAGGCCAAGGCTAAGGTGGCCGCGGCCGCGCTCCGCGGCTAGTCTTGGGCTCATGACGCCCGCTGCTGAGGTCACCGCCCGGGCCGAGAGCAACCGCCTGATCGAGGAGCTGGCCAGCCGGCTGGGCTCGCTCGGTGTCGAGGTCGCCGACATCGCCGGCCATCTGGAGGATCTCTCCACACGTGTCTCGGGTCAGGCCGCCCAGTTCGAGGAGTTGAACCAGGCGACCGAGACCATGGTGTCGGGTAACCGCGAGATCGACCGTGCCGCGCGCGAGGCGCAGCGGGCCGCCTCCGCAGCCGGCACGGAGATCTCCGAGTCGCGCAGTCTCATCGGTGGATCGGTCGAGCACATCGGGCGGTTGACTGGCGCGGTCGGACGCATCCAGGAACGGCTGTCGTCCTTCGCTCCCGTGCTGCAGCAGATCACCGCCGTGGCCACGGCCATCGAGAGCATCGCCAAGCAGACGCGGCTCCTCTCTCTCAATGCCGGCATCGAGGCGGCGCGTGCCGGCGAGGCAGGCCGTGGCTTCGCCGTGGTGGCCGGGGAGGTCAAGGGTCTCGCGGAGGAGACCCGTACCGCGACGGAGCGGATCACGGCTACCGTGCGATCGCTCGCGGAGCAGATCGACGGCCTCATCGCGGAGGGCAGCGCGGCCGACCGGCACGCAGGTGAAGCCGCACGCGGAGCGCAGCAGATGCAAGGCGTGGTGGTACGCGCGCACGACGCCTTCGGCACCGTGACCCGCGAGATCGATTCGATCGCGCGCTCGGCGACCGGCAATCTCGAGGCCTGCAACGCGACGCTCGCCGAGCTCGGCGGTCTGGCCGAGGGCGTGCAGCTCTCGTCCACCAGCCTCACGCAGGCCGACAAGCGGGTGGAGGGATTGCTGGGGTTGAGCGAAGGCCTGATCGAGCTCATCGCCGGGAGCGGCATCGAGACTTCCGACACGCCCATCATCCGCTCGGGTGTGGAGACGGCGAAGCGGATCGGCGAGCTGTTCGAGGCGGCGGTGGCGCGCGGCGAGATCTCCGAGGCACAGCTCTTCGACGAGCGCTATCGCGAGATCCCGGGCAGCAACCCCAAGCAATACCTCACCGACTACGTCCAGTTCACCGACCGCGTGCTGCCGCCCATTCAGGATCCGCTGCAGCGCTCCGACCCGCGCATCATCTTCTGCGTGGCCTGGGCGAAGGGCGGCTATCTGCCGACGCACAATCCCAACTATCGCCAGCCGCAGGGCAAGGATCCGGTGTGGAACGCCGCGCACTGCCGCAATCGCCGCCTCTTCAAGGATCGCGCGGTGCAGAAGGTCGCGCGCAACACCAAGCCCTTCCTGCTGCAGACCTATCGGCGGGACATGGGCGGCGGCAACTTCGTGTTGCTGAAGGATCTGTCCGCGCCCATCTGGGTGCGCGGCCGGCACTGGGGCGCCTTCCGCATCGGCTACCGCCAGAAGTAGCCGGCCTGCTCTCCTCAGGCACATGGATGTGCTTCAAACAATACTGCCGCTCGCCTCGCCGAAGCCGATGCGCGCGCATCCCGGCCGCTCGCACCAGCCGCGCAGGATCACGCGGTCGCCGTCCTCCAGAAACGTGCGCATCTCGCCGCTCTCGAGCCGCAGCGGCCGCTTACCGCCCGCGGTGAGCTCGAGGAGCGAGCCGGCCTGCTCCGGCGTGGGGCCCGACTGGGTGCCGCTGCCGAGCAGATCCCCCGGCACGAGATTGCAGCCGTTGACGGTGTGGTGCGCGACCATCTGCGCGATCGACCAGTAGCTGTGCCGGAAGTTGGTGCGCGCCAGAAGGTGCGGCGCGGCGCGGCGCGCGCGCATGGCCGCAGTCTCGAGCGCGACCTCGAGCTGCAGGTCGAGCGCGCCGTGCGCGCGCAGCTCGCCGCAGTCCAGATAGGGCAGGGGCTGCGGGTCCTCGGCCGGCCGGCTCCACGGCAACCGGTAGGGGGCCAGCGCCTCCAGTGTGACCACCCAGGGAGAGATCGTGGTGGCGAAGCTCTTGGCGAGGAACGGGCCGAGAGGCTGATATTCCCAGGCCTGCAGATCGCGCGCCGACCAGTCGTTGAGCAGGCAGAGGCCGAACACGTGCGACTCGGCCTGCGCGATCGGGACCGGGCGGCCGAGGCCGTTGCCGGTCCCGATGAGGACGCCCACCTCGAGCTCGAAATCGAGCCGCGCGCTGGCGGCGAGCTGCGGCCGGTCGGCGCCGCGCGGCATGATCTGCCCCTGCGGGCGCCGCACCTGCTGGCCGGAGACGCCGAGCGAGGAGGTGCGGCCGTGGTAGGCGATGGGCACCCACTTGTAGTTGGGCAGCAGCGGCTGGTCCGGCCGGAAGAGGCGCCCGACCGCGGTGGCATGGTGAATGGAGGTGTAGAAATCGGTGTAGTCGCCGATGCGCGCGGGCAACCTGAATTCCACCCCGCTCTGCGGGATGAGCGCGGCGGCGAGCTCCGCCGCGCGCGGCGCATCCTCGCGCAGACATTCCGACAGTCCGCGGCGCAGTGCGCTCCAGGCCTCGCGGCCGAGCGCCATCAGGCGATACAACGATGGCTCCGCGCAGGCCGCGAGCGCCTCCGCCCCGAGCCCGCCGAACGGGCTCAACATGTCGAGCGCGCCGAGGTCGAGCACGCAGTCGCCGATCGCGGCGCCGCAACGGAAGTTCTCGCCGCCGCCGGCGCGCCGGAAGACGGCCAGCGGCAGGTTCTGGATGGGAAAGTCGCCGCCGGGGAGGTTGGCCGAGGCCACCCAGCTGCGCAGCTTCGGGTCGTGGGTGGCATCGAGGGCGATGCTCACGGGCGCGGCCTCTTCGCCCCGGGGGGCATCGCGGCCGGGGGTTGGAAGCGCTTCTTCAGGCCCTGCCAACACTGCGCGTAGTCCGGTTGCAGCTGCGGCAGCTCGAGCGCGCGGCGAGTGGGCCGGATCACGGTACGCGTCTCGAACATGAACGCCATGGTATCGCCGATGCGCTGCGGCCGGGTGGTATCGGCGCCGAGCGCGCGCTCGAAAGTCTCGGCGTCCGGGCCGTGCCCCGTCATGCAGTTGTGCAGCGACGCCCCGCCGGGCTCGAAGCCGCCGGCCTTGGCGTCGTAGACGCCGTGGACCAGCCCCATGCACTCGCTCGCGACGTTGCGGTGAAACCAGGGCGGCCGGAAGGTGTCCTCCATCGCCAGCCAGCGCGGCGGGAAGATGACGAAGTCGACCGAGTCGACTCCCGGGGTGTCGCTGACGGACTGCAGCACGAGGAAGAGGGAGGGGTCGGGATGGTCGTAGCTCACCGAGCCCAGGGTATTGAAGCGGCGCAGATCGTACCGGTACGGAGCGTTGTTGCCGTGCCAGGCGACGACATCGAGCGGCGAGTGATCGAGTGTCGCCGACCACAGCTCCCCGCCGAGCTTCGCGACGAGCTCCATCTCCCCCTCACGGTCCTCGTACCACGCGACCGGCGTCTGAAAGTCGCGTGGATTGGCGAGGCCGTTCGAGCCTATGGGACCGAGATCCGGCAGGCGCATCGGCGCGCCGAAGCTCTCGCAGATGTAGCCGCGCGCCTCGCCGTCGGGCAGCTCGACCCGGAACCGCAGGCCGCGCGGAATCAGCAGAACCTCCTGCGGCGCGGCCTCGAGCATTCCCAGCTCGGTCGCGACGCGCAGCCGTCCGAGCTGCGGCACGATCAGCAGCTCACCGTCGGCGTCATAGAAGAACCGGTCGCGCATCGGGCGGTTGGCGAGGTACCAGTGAATGCCGCAGCCCGCGTGACTCTCCGGGGAGCCAGTGCCGCCGAGGGTCAGCAGGCCGTCGACGAAGTCGGCCGGCTCCCGCGGAATGGGCGGCGGGCTCCAGCGCAACGGATTCGGCGAGATCGGGAGCGTGTCGAAGCGGCCGCTGAGCCCACGATGGGGCAGCGGCCGGAAGGGCCGCCGGAGCACCGCGGCCGGACGGATGCGGTAGAGCCAGCTGCGGCGGTTGGCCTGCCGCGGCGCGGTGAAGGCGGTCCCGGAAAACTGCTCGGCATAGAGGCCGTACGGGCAATGCTGCGGGGAGTTGCGGCCCTCGGGCAGCGCGCCCGGCAGAGCCTCGGTGGCGAAGTGGTTACCGAATCCCTGCAGATACGTAAGGGGCGCGGTGCTCATGTGTCACTCCGGTATGCTTCGCCTCTATGATCGCACAATTAGTTGCGCGCGCAACTTTCTCGAGGCGTCAGCCGTGAGCGTCCGGGCTGGGGGCGAGCTCGGTCTCGAGCTCATCGGCTTCGTGCCGTATCGGCTCAACCGCCTCGCGGTCGGGGTCAGCAATCATCTTTCCGACATCTATCGCGAGCGTTTCGGCCTCGATGTTCCGGAGTGGCGCGTCATGGCCACGGTGGGCTCGCGGCACGGCTGCACGGCCCAGCACATCGCCGCAAGCACGCGGATGCACAAGACCCGGGTGAGCCGTGCCATCGCGCACCTGGAGGAGCGCGAGCTCATCGAGCGCGTCGCGAGCGCCGCCGACCGGCGGGAGCGAGAGGTGCGCCTCACCAAGGCGGGCCGGCGCATGTACGCGGAGCTCGTGCCGCTCGTCCTCGAGCGCGAGCGGGAGCTCCTCGCCTGCCTGACCCGGGAGCAGCTGCGCGGCTTTCTCGCCGGCCTCGAGGGGCTCGAGACGTTCCTCGGCCTGCAGGATTAGCGATGCCCACGTCCATCGATGCGCAGCCTGGCACGACGGTCGTGGCGCACTCGGCGCTCCTGACCCTGACGGCAACTCCGTCGGATGGCGCGCTCGCCTTGCGGGTGACCCGTGTTTCGGACCATCGGCTCATCACGGGAGCCGGCAACGTGACGGCGACTCTCGACGGCCATCCGATGCCGCTCGCCGCGGAGCCGGATGGCTCCTATCTGCTGTCGCCGGGTGGAGGTGGAGGCGCCCAGACGCTGCATGTCGTCGTTTCCCACGACGGCATCCGCGAGCTCCTCTCTGGCACCGTGAGCGTGCCGCGGCACGGGAGTGTTCTCGACTCGCTGCAGGGGCACGGGATGGCGGCCTGGTGGGTGCTCAACATCGCCGTGGTGCTGGTTGCCGTGCTCGTCATCTCCCGCCGCAGGCGCTGATCAAACGAGCGGGCGGAGCCGCCCGTGAGGCGGCCCCGCCCGAGTGTCGGCGCGGAAGACTACATGCCGATCCGGTGGCTGACGCGATCCTCCTCGCGATTGAGCTTCGCCTGCTCGCGCCTGGTGATATGGCCGCCGTGCAGTCCCGCCATGTGTTGCTCCTGACCGCGGATGCGCTGGTCGGCGGCGTGCAGGCGCGCGGCCTGCGCCGGGCTGATCTGGCCGGTCCTGGCCTCCTGATCGATGCGCGCATCCTGATTGCGCAGGCGGCCGTCGACCTGCGCGCGCCGCGGATGCTGAGCCTGCCATGGCGTCTGTGCCATGGCCGGGGCTGCGAGGCACGCCAGCGAGACGGCAGCGGCGGCGGCAGCGAGGACGGTGCGGATCGATTTCGTCATAGATGAGGCTCCTGTCGGCACCATTGCCGGGGGTTGCATTGCGCCCGATCGGGGGGCTTGCCGGCGTTAACAACGTCGCAGGACCGGGATCGCCTCCGATCATTACCGAAAGTTAACCCGTGGCGGCGAATGCGAGGCCGGTCAGCGCCCGCCGGGGTGGCTCGTTATAGGGTAAGGTGACAGCCCGGCTGGCGAGGCTTCTGCCCCAGCCAGGCTCGAACGAAGGTCAGTGGTACGGGTCCAAACATATGGTCAATAGGCACGGCATGAGAACCATGGCATTCATCAGGACTGGGATTATCGGCGCTGCAGCGCTGGCGGCTTCGCTCGTCATCGGGGCCGCCCCCGCGCTGGCGCAGGATCACGGCCACGCTGGCGGCGGGGCTCACTTCCAGGGGCACTTCGCGGGTCACGCCCGTTACGCCGTGCCGCAGCACTTCGTGGGCATGCATCCGCATTTCGAGGGGCCTCGTGTGGGCGCCGCGTGGGTACGCCCCTGGGGCGCGCATTGGGTACCCCATTACTGGGCTGGGGGCTACTGGGGCGGCGCGTTCTGGCCGCACGTCTTCCTCGGCTGGGACTTCCCATGGTTCCTGGCGGGGCTCCCGGTGGGGTATACCACCTACTGGTGGGGAGGCGTGCCGTACTACTACTGGCAGGGCGTGTACTACGCGTGGAACCCTGATTACGATCAGTATGTCGTGACGGATCCGCCCCCGGTCACCGGCGGCGTGGCTCAGGGCGCCACTGCGCCGCCGTCCGGCGCGCAGCCGGGCGGTGCGGCTCCCGCGGGCCAGGGAGCCATGAGCCTCTTCGTCTACCCGAAGAACGGCCAGAGCAAGCAGCAGACGGCAAACGATCGCTACCAGTGCCACGAGTGGGCCGTGAGCCAGACCGGCTTCGACCCGACCAACTCCGCGGGCAACACGCAGGCCGCCACGGCGACGCCGGAGGACTACAAGCGTGCGATCACGGCTTGCCTCGACGCCCGCGGCTACAGCGTGCAATAGGCAGACTCGCAGCCGCCGGCGCGGGACGCACGGTGGAGGACGTGATAGCGTGGGGACCGGAGGAGTCCCCACGCTGAGATCACGCCATGCCGCAGCCTGCGCCGATCGTTTTCCTGTTCGACGTCGACAACACGCTGCTCGACAATGACGCCGTGCAGGGTGATCTGAGCGCCCATCTGGAGCGGGAGTTCGGTCGCGCTCAACGCGACCGTTACTGGTCCATTTTCGAGACCCTGAGGGCGGAGCTCGGTTACGCCGATTACCTCGGCGCGCTGCAGCGCTATCGCCTGGAGAATCTCGACGAGCCGCAGCTGCTGCTGATGTCGACCTTTCTCGTCGACTACCCGTTTGCGAATCGCCTGTTTCCCGATGCCTTGGAGGTACTGGCGCACTGCCGGCGCTTCGGGCCGACCGTCATCCTTTCGGACGGGGACGTCGTCTTCCAGCCGCGCAAGGTGCGCCGTTCCGGCCTGTGGGACGCGGTGGAAGGGCGGGTGCTCATCTATCTGCACAAGGAGCGGATGTTGGATGCCGTCAGGCGCCGCTTCCCGGCGTCGCGCTACGTGATGGTGGACGACAAGCTGCGTATCCTCGCGGCGATGAAGGGCACGTGGGGCGAGGCACTGACCACGATCTTCCCTCGTCAGGGTCACTACGCCCGCGACGCGAAGGAGACGGCCGCCTATCCGCCTGCCGACGTGACCGTCGAGCGGATCGGCGATCTGCTGGAGTGGCAGCCTTAGGAGGCGGGCTCCGCGGCGAGGAACACCAGCGAGCACTCCGCGCGCGCGAGCAGCGCCGAAGCGAGATCCCCGAAATTGAGCGGGTCGCCGGGCCGCGGGCTGACCCCCATGACCAACATGTCGTGGCGCCCTGCGCCGATCTCGCGCAGCACCGCCGTCTCCGCGTCACGGTGACTGCGCACCGCGGACCGCACATCGACCGAGTAGGCGCGCGCGAGTTGCACGATCTCGTCGGTGATCGGGTTGCTGGCGGACTCCTCGTCGAGCTCGTCCCGCCGGCCGAAGAGCGCGCCGAATCGCTTGTGCAGAGGGCGGCGTGCGGCGCCGCGTCCGGCGATGTGCAGCGCCGTCACCGAGCCGCGCGAGCCCTGCGCCAGGGCCACGGCGAGCTCCGCGCCGCGGCGCGAGACGGCCGTGCCGGATACCGGCACCAGAATCTTGAGCGGCGTCCGCAGCCGTCCCGAGCGGTGCTCGCGCCGGGCGAGCACCACCGCGAACGGTCCGGAGAACCCGGCGGCGCTCTGCGCGATGGCGCGGTGAAACTCCGCGCCTCCGGAGGCGGCCTCCCGGCCGATGAGGAGCAGGCCGTATCCCTTGCGATCCTCGGCGCGGACCGCGTCGTCGCCGAGCCGCGGCTCCTCGACCCTCAATGTCAGGTCGAGCCGCTCCGAGCCGCCGTTCTCCGCGCCGCCCGACTCTGCTGCCTCGCGGATGACCGCCGTCGTGTGCTCCGCGGCGGCGCTCTCGGCCGCGGCACGCTCGAAGTGCAGCGCGGTCGCGGGAATCCGGCGCAGCCCGGCGACGAGGCCCGCCAGCCGTGAGGCGAGCTGGCCGCTCGGGCTCGCATCCGCCGCCAGCAGCAGCCGCTCGACACGGGAGAGGAAGCCGCGCGCTTCCAGGGCCTCGCGCTCGAGGCGCGCAGCCTCCTCCGGCCGCATCGGCAGGCGCTGCAGCGCCCAACGCAGCATGGGTGGCATGACCAGTGTCGTCACGAGGGCCATCACCACGATCGCGGTGAAGAAGCTCTCGTCGATGAGGCCCATGGAAAGTCCGATGGAGGCGATGATCACCTCCGTCGAGCCGCGGGCGTTCATGCCGCACCCCACGGCGAGGGATTCCGCGCCGGTGAGTCCCGCGAGGCGGCCGCCGAGGGTCGCTCCCGAGAACTTGCCCACGCTCGCCACCGCGATCAGGCCGACGGTGAGCCACAGCATGTCGGGCCGCGCAAGCGAGGCGACGTCGGTGCCCAGCCCCGCCAGGCCGAAGAATACCGGCATGAAGAGCGCCACGATGAGGCCGCGCAACTGCTCCTCGATGTGTCGTGTCAGGATGGGCGACTCGCCGATCAGGATGCCGGCGACGAAGGCGCCGAGCACCGTCCGCACGCCGATCGCCTCGGTCGCCAACGCCAGGGCTCCCATGATCACCAGGATGGCGGTGATCACCGGCAGCTCGCTCACGAAGTGATCGTTGGTCCAGCGGATCACATGGAAGACGAGCCGCCGGCCCACGGTGATGCTGAAGGCGAGAAAGGCCAGGGTGCCGAGTACGCTGCGCAGGACCCCGCCGACATCGATGCTCCCGGCCTGGGCGAGCCCGAGCAGCACCGACACGACGATCCACCCGATCGCATCGTCCATGATCGAGGCGGCGAGGATGATCTGCCCGACCGTGCGCCGCACGAAGCCGAGCTCGCGCACCACGGTGGCGACGATCTTCACCGACGAGACCGAGAGGGCGGTGCCGATGAAGAGCGCGAGCAGGAGGCGCTCGTGCGGCCTGATGAGCATCGGCGCCGGCAGCAGCTCGATCGCCGCCACCCCGAGCGCGAACGGCACGGCGATGCCGGTCAGCGAGACATTGACGGCGGCGCACCCGGAGCGGCGCATGGCCGACAGGTCCGTCTCCATGCCGGTGAGCAGCAGCAGGAGCAGCACCCCGAGCTGCGCCACCGAGCTCAGCATGGCCTGCTGCTGCGGCGCGTGCGGAAAGAGGGCGAGCTCGGCCGCGGGTGAGATGTGCCCGAGCACGGAGGGACCGAGCAGGATGCCGGCGAGAAGCTGTCCCATGACCGGAGGCTGGCCCCAGCGGGCGAGGAGCTCCCCGAGGAGACGCCCGGCGAGCAGCAGCGCCACGATCTGCGCCAGGAAGACGGCAGCCGATGCGCCCAGGTCCGAAGGATGCAAGCCGATCACCCTGGCAACCGTACCATGGGGCTCGGCCATGCCATAATTCGTGGATGCTGCCGGCTACCGTGGAACCCGCTGCTGCGACGGGAAA
>JASHVV010000123.1 GCA_030044385.1 Gammaproteobacteria bacterium | reverse complement strand
GCGCATGTTCCGCGGGGAGATGGACTCGCACAGCGCCTTCCTCGACATCCAGGCCGGCGCCGGCGGCACCGAGGCGCAGGACTGGGCGCAGATGCTTCTGCGCATGTACCTGCGCTGGGGCGCGGGGCACGGCTTTGCCTGCGAGGTGATCGACTCCAATCCCGGCGAGGTGGCGGGCATGAAGAGTGCCACGGTCGAATTCAAGGGCGATTACGCGTACGGATGGCTGCGCACCGAGACCGGCGTCCATCGCCTGGTCCGCAAGTCGCCGTTCGATTCCGGCAACCGCCGCCATACCTCGTTCGCATCCGTGTTCGTCTCGGCGGAGATCGACGACGACATCGAGATCGACATCAACCCGGCGGACCTGAAGACCGACGTCTACCGTTCCTCGGGCGCCGGCGGCCAGCACGTCAACAAGACGGAGTCGGCGGTGCGCATCACCCACATGCCCACCGGCATCGTGGTCGCGTGCCAGAACGAGCGCAGCCAGCACAAGAACCGCTCGACGGCCATGAAGATGCTGAAGGCGAAGCTCTATGAGCTCGAAGTCAACAAGCGCAATGCCGCCGCCCGGGTGCTCGAGGACTCGAAATCGGATGTGAGCTGGGGCAACCAGATCCGCTCCTACGTCCTCGACCAGTCCCGCATCAAGGACCTGAGGACCGGTGTGGAGGTGGGCAATACCACCGCGGTGCTCGACGGCGAGCTCGATCAATTCATGGAGGCCTCGCTCAAAGCGGGCCTGTAAACCAACATGACAGACCAGAAGCAAGACGACGGCCCGGGCGGCGCGCCGGACCACGGCGACGAGAACAAGCTGATCGCGGAGCGCCGCGGCAAGCTCGCGGCCCTGCGGGAGCGCGGCGGCCCGGCCTTCCCGAACGATTTCCGGCGCACCGCGCTCGCCGGACAGCTGCAGAGCGCCTACGAGGAGCGCGCGGGCGACTGGCTCGATGCCAACCCGACGCGCGTCAGCGTCGGCGGGCGCATGCGATCCAAGCGCACCATGGGCAAGGTCAGCTTCGCCGACGTCGCCGACCGGACCGGGCAGATCCAGCTCTTCCTGCAGAAGGACGCGGTCGGGGCGGAGGCCTACGAGGACTTCAAGTCCTGGGACGTCGGTGACATCGTCGGTGCGACCGGGACGCTCTTCCGGACGAAGACCGGCGAGCTCTCCGTGCGGGTGGAGAGCCTTCGCCTGCTCGTGAAGTCGCTGCGGCCGTTGCCGGACAAGTGGCACGGGCTCGCGGACGTCGAGACGCGCTATCGCCAGCGCTACGTCGACCTGATCGTCAACGAAACGAGCCGCAATGTGTTTCGCACGCGGGCGCGGATCGTGCGTTATCTGCGTGATTTTCTCGATGCGCTCGATTTCCTCGAGGTCGAGACACCGATGATGCAGCCGATCCCGGGCGGGGCGACTGCCCGCCCGTTCGCGACGCACCACAATGCGCTCGACCTCGACATGTACCTGCGTATCGCGCCGGAGCTTTATCTGAAGCGCCTGGTGGCGGGCGGATTCGAGCGGGTGTACGAGATCAACCGCAACTTCCGCAACGAGGGGCTCTCGACCCAGCACAACCCGGAATTCACGATGCTGGAGCTCTACCTCGCCTACGCCGATTACCGCGATCTCATGGACTGGGTGGAGAAGGCGATCCGCGGGCTCGCCGATACGACCCACGGCTCGCAGCGGGTGACCTATCAGGGGCGCGAGTACGATCTTTCCCAGCCCTTCCGCCGGGTCACGATCGAGCAGGCGATCCTCGAGAACAACCCCGGCGTCGATCCGCTGTCGCTGCGCGATGCCACGTACCTGCGCAAGCTCTGCGAGCGGCTCGGGATCTCCGTGCATGCGCACGACGGCCCGGGCAAGCTGCAGATCGAGATCTTCGAGAAGACGGCCGAGCACACCCTGATCGATCCGACCTTCGTGCACGCGTATCCGGCCGAGGTCTCGCCGCTCTCCCGCGCCAGCGACGCGGATCCCTTCCTCACCGACCGGTTCGAGTTCTTCATCGCCGGCCGCGAGCTCGCCAACGGCTTCTCCGAGCTCAACGACCCGGAGGATCAGGCGGCGCGCTTTCGGGCCCAGGTCGCGCGCAAGGACCGGGGCGACGAGGAGGCGATGTTTTATGACGCCGACTACGTGCGTGCGCTGGAGTACGGCATGCCGCCGACCGCCGGCCTGGGTGTCGGCATCGACAGGCTGGTGATGTTCTTCACCGACTCGCCGTCCATCCGCGACGTGATCCTCTTTCCGCACATGCGGCCGGAATGAAGCACCCGCGCGAGGCGCCGATAGGCGTTTTCGATTCGGGAGTCGGGGGCCTGACGGTGCTGAAGGCCCTGGCCGCGCAGTTGCCGCGGGAGCGCTTCGTGTACCTCGGCGACACCGCGCGCCTGCCCTACGGCACCAAGAGTCCGGAAACGGTCGCGCGCTACGCGCTGCAGGCTGCGGAGAGGCTCGCGCAATACGGCGTGAAGTGCCTCGTCGTCGCCTGCAACACCGCCTCAGCAGTGGGGCTGGCTGTCGTCAGCGAGCGCATCCGTGATGTACCCGTGATCGGCGTGATCGAGCCCGGCGCGGAGGCCGCGTGTCAGGCGTCGCGCTCCGGTCACATCGCCGTCATCGCGACCGAGGGCACGGTGCGTGGCGGCGCCTATCAGGATGCGATCGTCAGGCGCCGCAGTGACGCGCGCGTGAGCGCGGTGCCGGCGCAATTGTTCGTCGCGCTGGCCGAGGAGGGGCTGTGCGCCGGGCCGATTGCGCAAGGCATCGCGCGCCACTACCTGGAGCCGCTGTTCGATTCCCGCGCCCGCTCGTCGCGCCCCGACACCCTTGTGTTGGGTTGTACGCATTTCCCGATGCTTGCCGACACCATCCGTACCGTCGCCGGCCCGGATGTCAGTATCGTCGACTCCGCGGAGACGACGGCGCGATACGTTCGGCGGACGCTGGAGGCGGGGAGTCTCGCCGCCGAGAGCGGCGAGGGAAGCCTGCGCCTCATGGCCACCGACGCCCCCGAGCGCTTTGCGAGGATCGGCGGCCGTTTTCTCGAGCGCCCCATCCGTCCCCACGAAGTAGAGCTCGTGGATTTGTAGAGCCGGGGCGACCCATCAGGGCAGGGCGTACGGCAGGTCTAGCTGCTCGAGGTCGTGCTCGCCGGGGCGGCTCGACGGCAGCGTCTCCGCGCCGGCCCTCCGGGGCGCCCCCGGAGAGGTCGCGAAAGGCGCCCAGAACGCGCCCGTGGTGGCGAGATCGGCGGGCATCGAGGAGTGCAGGGCCGCGCCGGTCGCGGGCGCTCCCACGTTGGAGCGCGTCAACGCTGCCGCGGCCGCCGGCGAAGGGCGTGCGCCCAGCGGCGCGCTGACCCGCTCCAGCACGGCATCGGGCGGTGTTGCAGCGGAGAGCTCCGTCTCCGCGCTCGGCAGCGGCGCCACGGCCAGAAACTCGCAGCGGCCATCCTCGAGACAGACCGCCTCCACCACCTTGAACGCGCGGCCGTCGGCGAGCTCGCCGACGTCGCCCGGCTTGAGGTCGATCGGCCGGCGCGAGCGGAAACGTTGCAGCCGGCGCTTGACGCGGCCGCGGTAATGGGCGCGCGCGATCACTTCCTGTCCCGTGTAGCAGCCCTTGTCGAAGGCGATCGCGCCGACGACATCGAGATTCAACATCTGGGCGACGAATTCCTCGGACGTCGCGCCGTAGACCTGCGGCAGTCCGGCGATGATGTCGAGCTCCCGCCAGATCTCCCGCTTCGCGGGCATGCTGTGCGCCAACACGTCATCGCCCTGCGGCGCCGACACATCGCCCGCCTGAGTGCTTTCGACCGGTGCGATCAGCAACCATCTGGCCGGCTGGTCACCCACGCAAACCACGACGCGCTCGCCCAGACGGCGTTGCTCCCCAGTCGCGGCAGGATAGACCGCGAGCGCACTCAACCCGCACGCGACGACTCCGGTGATGCGCCAGCTTTGCGACTCGTCGGTGACCTTCACCTTGGCGCGCAGCACGTACTTCGACAGGCGGGCCGCCACGGCCGCTGCCAACTCGCGCGGCAGCAGCGCGAGCAGGTCGCCGGGCGCGAGCTGCACGATGCGCAGCAGCGCGACGGTGCGTCCCTGCGGGTTGTGCAGCCCGCCGAGCAGCGAGCGCTCGGCGCTCAGCCGGCCGAGGTCGTTGGAAAGTTGGCCCTGCAGGAAGCGTGCGGCGTCGGCGCCCGCGATGCGCAGCGCGCCGAGGTCGTCCAGCTCGACGGTCTGAAGATGCCCGGCATTCATGGTGATCGGCCCTCGAGCGGCCACGAGTTCATGGCCGCGGGAGCCGAATTCTGGCACACTTGTAAATTATGCAGATGAGCTCAGAGAAGAACTCCTCGACACCTGCTTCCGTTCCGCCCACCGACCCGTTTCCTCTCCGGGCCGATCCCGGGGCCCCGAAGCCGCCTCCGCGCCGCGAGATCGATGGACCCCCGGGCCCCGAGCCCACGCGCTTCGGCGATTGGGAGCGCAAAGGACGCTGCATCGACTTCTAGTCCGCGAAGCCGCCCAACCATGACCGAACGACCGCTCTCTCCGCACCTGTCCGTGTACAGGATGCGCCGCTACACCCTGCTCACTTCGATCACGAACCGCGCCACCGGGCTCGTGCTCTCGGCGGGGCTCATCCTGCTGGTCTACTGGCTGGTCGCCGTTGCCGGCGGGGCGGAGGCCTATCGCGGGGCCCGCCAGGTGCTCTCCCTCGGCGTGCTGAAGGCGGTCTACGTCATCCTGCTCGCGGCCTTCTCCTATCATCTCATCGCCGGCATCCGCCACCTCATCTGGGACACGGGCGCCGGCCTGGAGCGGGCGCAGGCGAAGCGCAGCGCCGCGATCGTCGCGATCGCCAGCCTGCTGCTGCTCGCGGGCCTCGCCTGGTGGGCGCTGCACGGCGGAGGGCGCCCGTGACAAAACCGTCAGGAACGATTTTGAACGCGGCGGAGCCGCGGCCCCGCAGGGGCGAGGCCCAGGACGGGCCGAGTAACCTGCGCAGCCCG
>JASHVV010000122.1 GCA_030044385.1 Gammaproteobacteria bacterium | reverse complement strand
GTGGCGCTGTTGGCGATACGCGCCAGCGCGATGGTGACCGGTGTGTTCCTCGCCATCGAGCTGCTGGCGGTGACGGCGCTGGTGATCGCCGGCTTCTGGCATCCGGCCGGCCATTTCGTCGCGGTGCTGGTGCACCCGAGCATGCCCGGCGGCCACGGCCGCTGGGTGCCGGTCGCCACCGCCGCCATGGCCCTGGGGGCCGTCAATGCCGCCTTTGCCACCATCGGCGGCCATCAGGCGATCCCGTTCGGCGAAGAGCTGATCGATCCGCATCGCAACATGGGGCGTGTCATCCTCATCGCCTGCCTCCTCGGAGCGGCGGCCACCGCACTTCCGGTCATCGCGGCCGCGTCGAGCGTCGGCGGATATCCTGACATCTTGCGCAGCAGTGCGCCCTTCAGCGCATTCCTGTCCGCGCTCGCCGGGCCGGCTGCAGGGGTAAGTCTCAGTGCGGCCGTTGCCCTCGCGGTATTCAACTCCCTCATCGCCCAGGTGCTCTTCGGCGCGAGACTCTTCTTCAGCTTTGCGCGCGACGGAATATTCCCTTCAGGGATCAATGCCGCTCTCGCCAGAGTCAATGGGCGGTCGGGCGTCCCCATTGCGGCCACGGTCGTCATTGCCGTGGGCTCGGCACTCTGTTGTCTCATCAGCTCGCACGTTCTGCTGGTCTTCGTCTCGGGCCTGGTCGTCTACTCGCTTGCGCTGGTCAGTGTTGCCGTGCTCGTCGGGCGCAGGCGCGGCCAAACGGGCGGAACAGGGTTCTGGCGCTCGCCCTGCTATCCTCTGGTCCCGCTCCTCGGTCTCGGGCTCGCGCTCGCGTTCGCCGCCGCCGATTGGCTGGATCCGGATGCCGGCCGTCCGAGCCTCGTCATTCTCGGCGGGCTGCTCATCGCCGCGCTGGCGTGGTACCGCTTCGTCCTCAAGCGCCGTCCAGGCGGATGGGTGCCGCGGCTGGAGCAACCGATACCCCCATAGAGCGGGTTTCGTGAATGGCGATGCTCTCTCGAAGGCGATGTATCAGGCGCGCGCACCCGTTCACGCGCACCCGTTCAAACTTGCGCCCCGACGGCGCGTTGTCTAATATGGAGGACATGGGCGAGCGTCGCATGAAGTTGGCTGGCTTGGCCATGGTGGTGCTTGCAACGGCGGGCTGCGCGATCCAAGGCGGTCTCTTGCCGGGAGCGCAGAGCGGTAGCCTGTCTTCCTCGATGTCTTCGCCACTGCCAGCGGCTCCTCCACCTCAGCAAGATGACTTCATGCCGCGGCTCGTGGAGCCGGCGACAGGCGGAATTCCGGTTACGGCCATCCCGCTGGGCGGCAATCTCTATCAACCTGTGACCGGCGGGCTGCCGGTACCGGGAATTCCCCTGACACCGTGACACGGATGCACGGGCCTGAATCGGCAGTCGATCGAATCCATCATGATCAGGGAAAACCAGGGCCGCAGAAGGCTGCTGCATTGGGCCGCGGCCGCTTTCCTTCTGGTCACCCCCCTCGAGTGCTGGGCGCAACTCACTCGTGCCCAGGCATTGACCTTGCAGCAGAGCGCCGAGACTGGGAATGCGCAGGCGTTGACGAAGATTCGGACGGCCGCTGACGGCGGCGATCCGGTGGCAGAGACGGCCCTGGGGTGGTTGTACCGCAAGGGCAAGGGCGTACCGCGTGACGGCGCCGAAGCCCTCAAGTGGTTCGACAAGGCTGCTGGGCAAGGGGACAGTGAGGCGGGGTTTGCGTTGGCGATGTCGTACTACGTCGGTATCGACACGGCGCGAAACGTTCCCGAAGCCGTTCGATGGCTTCAAAGAGCCGCCGGGGAAGGGTCCCCGATGGCCCAATTCATGCTCGGATCCCTGTATGCGCGCGGCGGTGCCGTCCCAAAGAACCCGGCAACGGCGCTGATGTGGTATCGCAAAGCCGCTGCGCAAGGTCTTGCCGGTCTCGGTGCACAGATGGCGCTCGGTGAAATGTATTACAAGGGCCGCTACGTGCAGCAGAATTATGCCGAAGCGGCCAAGTGGTTTCACTCAGCGGCCGTATTCGGCAATCCTTGGGCGCAGCTCAGACTCGGGACGATATACGCCAGCGGCCGCGGCATGCCGACGAACTACGTGAAGGCATACAAGTGGCTCTCGTTGGCCGAGGACGATTCGGATCCCACCGTCAACATCTATGCCCGAGCCGAGCGAGCCCTGAGCTCGCTGGCCGGGAAAATGACATCGGATCAGCTAGCGCAGGCCCGACGTGAGGCTTCCGAGTGGCTGGCGCATCACAGCCGCCGCCTCTACCGTCGCTCCTCGAGCGGCTGACGGCAAGGCGCGCCGTCAGTCCGGCACGCCCGCCTTCTTGAGTCCGGCGTAAAACGGCGCGAAATTCTTCAGGGCCGTGGTCGCATACATCCACGCCCGGATCGCCCGCGCGGTGCGCACCGTCGGCACGGCGGCCTGGAAATCCTGCAGCGCCGCACGTGCCTCAGCCAAGTCGCCGAGATGGGCCTCGGCTGCGGCGAGCGTCAGGCGCACCGGACCGAACTTCGGTGTGCGCAGCTCTGCCGGATCGAACTCAGTGGTCGCGGTCTGGGCGAACTTGGCCGACCGGGCATAGTCGTCCACCTCGAATTCGGCGTCCGCGGCAAGCGCCAGGATGGCCGGAAATCCCACGGGAAATCTTCTCGCCAGCGGTTCGAGGATCGCAACCGCCGCGCGCGCCTGACCCTCCAGCAGTAGGGCCGAGGCCTTCAGATACTGCCCGTCCGGATCGTCCGGCTCGCGCGCGAGGATCTCATCGGCGACGAGGACGGCGTCACCGTAGCGGCCGCCGAGCTCGTAGAGCGCGCCTTTTTCGAACAGCATCTCGGGATCGTTAGGGTCCATCCGCAGAAAGCGATCGAGCGCGGCCGCGCCGATTCGCTTCTGCTCGGCGACGTTCTTCGACCAGGCCAGGATGCAGTCGCATAGGTTGAGGCTCGCGGTCAGAAACGTGGCCAACGGATCATCCGGCGCCAGCGCGAGCGCTCGCCGCAGGAGCGCATTCACGTGATGGAAGGTGTGTTCGTTCTCCCCGCCCTGGTTCGCGACCCAGTAGGTGAGCGCGCGATACGACAGATCCCGAACGTCGAGTGCGTCATCAGGAACGCTCTCGGCCCGTTTCACCTCGAGCTTTATCGCCTCGAACTCGAGGTCCGAGAGGGCGTTGTCGATGTCCGAGGTATACGTCGGAACGACTGCTGATCCAGGAACGGGGAGCGTCTTCGTCTGGAGGGTGCGGCCCGTCTCGCCGTCCACGACACTGAGCTCGACATTCTCCCCGTTCGGGACCGGCGTGACTGCGCCGCGGATCAGGAAGTGCACGTCGAGCGCACGCGCTAGCGCAATCGTATCGGAATTGCGCGCCAACGCTTGCGCGACCGCGCTGCCCGGCACCGCCTGTGCGAACATCGGGTACGCCTGCAGGCGTGCCTCCACCTCGTCGGTCGTTGCGGCGGCGACCGCAGTTCCGTGCGGGTCGCCCGGGAGCGCGCGGAACGGCACGACCGCAAAGGTCATGCGCCGGTCCTCGCGTGAGTACGGCGCCGGCCGTACCAGTCGGTCGCTACCGTGCCGATAAGCGATCAGACCGGCCCCGATCGCCGCCACGACCGCAGCGAGGCCGAGTCCTGCGGCGAGGTGGAGGTGCCACCGTCGCCCCGCGGGCGCCGGTGCGGGTGGCCGAGCCGCGATCGCGCCGCCGGTAGATCCGGCCGTCACTCGATTGGTGGTTTCAGGGTGGTGGCTTGCGGTGCGCGGCGCATCGCCGCCGGATCGGTCCGCCCCCGTCGCGATCCGCAGCAGCCTGGCGACTCGCTCGACGAAACCCGGCGGCGGTGCGCCGTCGGGAGCGCGTGTCCACTGCACCTCGCGAAATTTGTCGGGGATGCGTTCGACCTGGTCCGAGGTGCTGTCGATCGCGACCGGCACGATGAAAGGATGTTCCGCGTCCATCATTTGCGAGCGGTCGACCGCGAGCTTCCATTCGAGCCGAAAATACCCTTCGGGCCGCGTACGCACGTGATCGGAGATCAGCGGCACGAAAAGCGCGCACTGGCGGATTTGCTTGCGGATTGTCGCGTCCCAGAGGTCGCCGCCGCGCAATGCGCTGCGGTCGAACCAGACCTCGATACCGACGGCCCGCAACGCGGTCGCGAACCGCTCCGCCGCAACCGCGTCCTCGGACGCGTAGCTGAGGAAAACCGCCGCGGAAGCCGATAGAAGGTCCGAATCGGAGGTTTTGGACATCGTCCCGGCGGAGAGAGGAGTTGGACGCTAGGATGCCCCAGCGCAAGCTCGGGCGCAACTTGGCGACTCCGGAGCGATACCGGAAGTGTGGTGGCGAGTGGTTCTCGTATGGCGCCCAGAGTATCCCGGCGGCGCGCTTGACGGCACCGTAGTCTTGCCGGACGATGGCAACATGCAAAGGTTGCACGTCGCAAGTGTAGGCGCCTGCTCCCCGGTCGACTGCGCGGCGGAAATCCTGGAGGCAGTTCCCGCTGCGATCCGGTTCATCCGCGCGCATATGCGCCGCCACCGCGGTAGCGATCTGTCGGTACCGCAATTTCGCACTCTGGCCTTCATCCACGGCCATCCTGGTACCTCCCTTTCGGCGGTTTCCGACTGGCTTGGGCTGTCTCTACCGGCGACCTCGCGGCTGGTGGGTGGGTTGGTGAGAAAGAGATTCGTGAGCCGCAGGATACCCCCGGGAAACCGGCGCGTGGTCGCGCTCTCGATCACCGCGTGGGGTGACCGGACGGTCTCCGCGGCACGGCGCGCCACGGTGATGCGGCTCGCAGCAGTGGTCGCGCCTCTCAGTGACGGTGAGCGGGAAACAATCCGTAGCGCCTTATTAGCGCTCCGGCACGAATTCGAGGAGAGGGCCGGAAAGTGACGTGCTGGAAACAAACTGCGCTCACCGCCGGCGCGGTGGTCATGATCGCCGGGTGTGCCGTGGGACCGACCTATCACGCCCCCGTCCCTCCGTCGGTCACGACCTATACCTCTGTTCCCCTTGCTGCGACGATTTCCCCGGCGCCGGCCGCCGCCGCGGTGCAGACGCTCGCGTATGGCGCCGCGGTGAATCCGAGGTGGTGGCGGGATTTCGGATCCCCGGCGCTGGACCGGTTGGTGGAGACTGCGCTTGCCCGCAACCCCGGACTGGATGCCGCCGAAGCGACGCTCAAAGAGGCGCGCTACAACATGAAGGCCGCGGAGGGCATCTTTTACCCGCAGGTGTCGCTCGGCCTGAGCGCCGAGCGCCTGAAGGAATCGGCCGCGAGCAACGGCGGTGTATTCACGCCGCCACTGTTCAATCTTTACACCGGCGAAGCGTCCGTCAGCTACGATCCGGACGTGTTCGGCCTGAACCGCCTGGTCTCTCGCAATGAGCAGGCTCAGGTTGACGTCGCCGCCGATCAGCTGCAGGCGGCCCGTCTGACTCTCGCCGGCAACGTGGTGAATGTCGCCTTGAGCCTCGCGGCTTTGGACGAGGAGATCGCCGCCGAGCAGAACGACATCGGCGATCAGACGCAACTCCTCGAGCTGACGCGCAAGCGCTACGCGCTCGGCGCCGATTCGGAGCTCTCGGTGCTGACCCAGGCCGTGCAGCTGGAGAGCAGCCGCGCCGCGCTGCCGACGTTGGAGCAGGCACGCGACCAGGCGCGCCATCTGTTGGCGGTCTATCTGGGGAGATTTCCGGCTGAGGCGCACACCTTCGAGACCCCGCGGCTGGCGCAGCTGCGGTTGCCCAGCCGGCTTCCCGTGAGCCTGCCTTCGGCCCTGGTGCGCCGGCGGCCCGACATCCGCGCAGCCGAGGCGCAGTTGCGCGCCGCCAACGCCGTGGTGGGCGAGCAGGTGGCACGCATGTATCCGTCGTTGCAGCTCATGGGGGACTTCGGCGGCCAGAGCAATGTCCTCAGCAGTCTGTTTGATCCCGCGGCTCGCGTGTGGGACTTGGGGGCGCCGTTGGTGGTGCCGCTGTTCGAAGGCGGCACTCTGAAGGCACAGCAGCACGCGGCCGAGCAGGCCTATGCGGCGGTATTCGCCACCTATCGCTCGACCGTGCTCAACGCCTTCGGGAACGTAGCGGACGTATTGCGCGCGCTGCAGCACGACGCGGTTGCGGCCGCTGCGGAGAAGCATGCCCTGAGGGACGCCACCCGGGCATTTGCTCTGGTCCGTACTCAGTATCGGAGCGGTGCGGTGGACTATCTCAGTCTGCTGACGAGCGAGGTGCAGTATGACACCGCGCGCATCGCCTACATTCAGGCTGAGGCGCGTCAGCTTACCGACACCGCTGCGTTGTACATGGCCATGGGCGGCGGCGATCAGGTTGCAGCCCCCCAAAGCCCGCGCCCCGGCAGCCAACAGGAGTCCAGCAAGTGATCCGGTCCGAAAAGAAACTTCCGCTGCGCACCACCGTGGTGGTGGTCGTGCTGCTGGCCTGCCTGTTCGGCGTCAAAGCGTGGCTGGGCCACAGAGCGCAGGCCGCTTCGGCGCACCAGGGCGCGTTCTCGGTGAGCGTAGCCGCGGCGCCGGTGACTACCACGACCTGGCAACAGGAGATCCATGCCGTCGCCAGCCTCGTGGCGGTATCCGGCATCGAGCTCACGCCGCAGCTCTCCGGCCAGGTAACGGGGATCTACTTTCAATCCGGCGAGTACGTGCGCAAGGGCCAGCGCCTGATCCAGATCGACGACTCCAACCAGCTTGCCCAGCTCGAGAGCGACGAAGCCTCGGCCAAGCTCGCACGAATCAACTACCGCCGGGCCGAAGGCCTGTTCAAGGCGAACGCCACCAGCGAGGGGAGCCTCGACAGCGCCGAGGCCGCCTACGCCAGCGCGAATGCGGCCGTGGCCAACGACAGGGCCACGCTCGCCAAGCTGGCGCTCAGCGCGCCGTTCTCGGGGTGGATGGGCGTACGGGACGTCAGCTTGGGTCAATATCTGACACCGGGCACGCCGGTGGCTGCGCTCAATGTCTGGGACCCCCTGCGCGTCGAGTTCACGGTGCCACAGGATCAATTCGCGCTGGTGCACGCGGGCGAGGAGGTTCAGATCACGGTCAACGCCTATCCCGGTAAGCAGTTTCTCGCCCGAGTGGTCGCGCTGGGCTCGCAGGTGGATCCCAGTACCCGCAACGTCACCGTGGACGCCACCGTTCCCAACCCGGGGAATCTCCTCAGGCCCGGCATGTTCGGCGAGGCGCTGCTGCTCGCGGGCAAACCGCGCAGCGTGCTGGTAGTGCCCTCCGTGGCCATGACTTACAACACCTTCGGCGACTACGTGTACGTGGTCGAGCGCAAGGCTGAGAAGGGCGGAGCGCCGCTCGCGGTCGCCGTCGCCACGCCGGTTCGCGCCGGCGCGACGCGCGGCAGCGTGACCGAGATCATCTCGGGACTGAAGGCCGGGGAGACTGTGGTGACCGCCGGACAGGTCAAGCTGCAGAGCGGGATGCCGGTGACGATCCACGACGTCCCGGCCGGCGGCTGAGGCGGAGAGCGGCATGGGGTTCACCGATATCTTCGTCCGCCGCCCGGTTCTCGCGACGGCGCTCAACCTCGTGATCCTGCTGCTGGGCCTGCGGGCCTGGATGGGGATGACCGTCGAGGAGTATCCGCAGGTGACCAGCACGCTGGTCACCGTGACCACCGCCTATCCGGGCGCGGATCCCAACACCGTGCAGGGTTTCGTCACCTCGCCGCTGGAGCAGTCCGTCGCCGCGGCCCCCGGCATCGATTACATGACCTCCTCGAGCGCCGAAGGGACGTCCACCATCACGGTGTACATGAAGCTCAATTACGATCCCAACGCGGCGGTGGCGCAGATCCTGGCCAAGGTGCAGCAGGTCCAGAACCAGCTGCCCACCGGCACTCAGCCCCCGGTGATCAATGAGACCGTCGGCGACACTACCGCGCTCATCTATCTGGCCTTCTACAGCAAGACCCTCAACCAGCAGCAGGTCAACGATTACGTGCTGCGGGTGGCGCAGCCGAAGATCCAGGGCGAGCCCGGCGTCGGCCAGGCGCAGATCGTTCCTGCCGGCACGGGGCCGAGCGGCAACAGCTTCGTGTTGCGCGCCTGGCTGGATCCCAACAGGCTGGCCGCCTATGACCTCACGCCCGCGGAAGTATCGGCGGCCCTGGCCAACAACAATTACGTCAGCGCGGTGGGGCAGACCAAATCCCGGTACATCACCCGGACCATCACCGCGGAGACCTCCCTCGACGATCCCGCGCAGTTCAGCCGCATGGTGGTGGCCAACCGCGGCGGGACGCTGGTGCGGCTGCAGGACGTGGCGCGGGTGGCGCTGGGAGCGGAAAACTACGATCAATCGGTGTTCTACAACGGCACGCCAGCGGTGTTCATCGGCGTGTTCCCCACGCCCGGCGCCAACAGCCTGACCGTCGCCGACGGCGTGCACCAGGCCTATGCCGAATTGACGCATTCGCTGCCCCCAGGCATCCAGGCGGCGATCCCCTACGACGGCAGCACGTACATCCAGAAGTCCATTCACGAGGTGATGGTGACCATCGCCATCACGCTGGCGGTGGTGGTGGTGGTGATCTTCCTGTTCCTGGGCTCGCTGCGCTCGTTGCTGATTCCCGCGGTGGCGATTCCCCTGTCGGTCACCGGCGCGGGCGTCCTGATGATCGCCATGGGCTACTCCATCAACCTGCTCACGCTGCTCGCGGTGGTATTGGCCATCGGGCTGGTGGTGGACGATGCCATCATCGTGGTGGAGAACATCCACCGCCACGTCGAGGAGGGCACGCCGCCGCCGCGGGCGGCGCTCATGAGCGCGCGGGAGCTGTCCGCGCCCATCATCGTGATGGCCACGACGCTCGCGGCGGTGTTTGCGCCCATCGGGCTCACGGGAGGGTTGACGGGAAGCCTGTTCTCTCAATTCGCCTTCACGCTGGTATTCACGGTGGTGATCTCGGCGGTCGTGGCTCTCACCTTCTCGCCGATGCTTTCCTCCAAGGTGCTGCGGCACAGCAAGCCGCGGGGCCTCGCCCACGCGCTCGATGTGGGGTTCAATCGCCTGCGCCAGGCCTATGACCGCTCCCTGTCGGCGGTGCTCACGGCGCGTACCGCCGTGCTGGTGGTCGTGGCGGGAGTCCTGATCGCGATTCCGGTGATGTTTCTCGCCGTTCCCGGGGAGCTTGCGCCCATCGAGGACCAGGGCCTGATCCTGGCGGCCGTCACGGCCCCGGCAACCGCGACTCTCAACTATCTGAACAGGTATTCGGTGCAGCTGCGGCGGATGTTCGACACCTTCCCCGAGACCCGGCAGGTGTTCCAGATCAACGGCATCTCGCTGACCGGCGGCGGCAACAACTCCGCCGTGGAAGGCGTCAAGCTCGCGGATTGGAGCGAGCGCTCGCGCACCCAGATGCAGCTGCTGCCTCTGGTGCAGGCGAAGCTGAGCCAGGTGACCGGCGTGCAGGCCGCGGCCTTCGAGAAGCCCACCCTGCCGGGCTCGCCCACCGGTTTCCCGGTGCAATTCGTGCTCACCTCCACCAGCTCCTACGGCAGGATCAACCAGGTGGCGGACGGTTTCATCGCCACCGCCATGCAAAGCGGGCTGTTTGCGTTCATGACCAAGGATCTGCAGTACGACAATCCGCAGGTGGAGGTGGACATCGACCGCAACATGGCGGGCGCCATGGGGATGAGCATGGCTGACATCAGCGCGAACCTGGGCGCGCTGCTCAGCGGCAATTATGTGAACCGCTTCGACCTCAACGGCCGCAGCTACGAGGTCATCCCCCAGGTGCCGGACCGGTACCGCGCCGACCCCGCGCTGCTCGGCCGCTATTACGTCAACAACAGCAGCGGCGGGCTCCTGCCCCTGTCGACTCTCATCTCGACGCATACCAGCGTGCAGCCGGAATTCCTGCCGCAGTTCCAGCAGCTCAACTCCGCGACCGTCGAAGGCGTGACGGCGCCCGGCGTGACCCTCGGCCAGGCGCTCTCGTATCTGCAGACCGAATCCGCCCAGAAGCTGCCCAGCGGCTTCGGTTACGATTACGCCGGCCAGTCGCGCCAGTATATCCAGCAGGGCAACACCTTCCTCGTGACCTTTCTGCTGGCGATCATTCTGGTGTACCTCCTGCTCGCCATGCAGTTCGAGAGCTTCCGCGATCCCCTGATCGTGATGGTGACGGTGCCGATGGCGATCTCCGGGGCGCTGGTGTTCATGTACTTCGGCGCCGCGACGCTCAATATCTACACGGAAGTGGGCATCGTCGCGCTCATCGGCCTGATCACCAAGCAGGGCATCCTGATCGTGCAGTTCGCCAACGTCATCCAGGAAACCGAGGGGCTGGACCGGCGCGCGGCGGTGGAGAAAGCCTCCAGCATCCGCCTGCGGCCGATTCTGATGACCACGGGCGCCATGGTGTTCGGCGCGGTCCCCCTGATCCTCGCCACCGGCCCGGGCTCGGTGAGCCGTTTTGACATGGGCCTGGTGATCGCCGCGGGCCTGTCGATCGGCGCGCTGTTTTCCCTGTACGTGGTGCCGGTGATCTATACCTACCTGGCGACGGTCAAGGAGCGGCGCGCGCAGCCGGCAGGTGAGCCCGAGCAAGCCCCGGATGACGGCCAGCAGCACGCACCGGAGTCGTTGTGAGTCGTTGAGTTGTTTTTCGCGTCACGCCATGCCCATCATCGGACTCGATCACGTGCAACTCGCGATGCCCCGCGGCGGCGAGGAGCGGGCACGCGCATTCTACTGCGACGTGCTGGGGCTTCCCGAAAGACCCAAACCGGCGGAGCTCGCGGCCCGGGGCGGCTGCTGGTTCGAAACCGACGCAGTCAAGATTCATCTGGGAGTCGAGCAGGATTTCCGGCCATCTGCCAAGGCCCATCCCGGACTCCTCGTCAGCGATCTCGACGGCCTGCTCAGCCGATGCCGCGCAAGGGGATTCCACGCGACGGAAGCGGAGCTGATCGAGGCGGTCCGGCGTGCGTTCGTCCGCGATCCTTTCGGAAACCGCATCGAGCTCATGGAGGCTGAGCACTGAGGTCGGCTCATGTGACGGAAGGTGTGTTCTGCTTTCCCCGCCGTGGTTCTGGACGCAGTAGGTGAGCACACGGTAGGACAGATCCCGAACGTCGAGTGCCTCATCGGGAATGCCCTCGGCCCGTTTCGCGTCGAGCTCGAGGGCTTCGAGGGCGTAGTCGATGTCCGAGGTATACGTCGGAACGAATGCTGCTCCAGGAACCGGGAGCGTCTTCGTCTCAAGGGCGCCCTCGGGGGCGCGTGTCTACTGCACCTCGCGAAATTTGTCGGGGATGCGCTCGACCTGGACCGAGGTGCCGTCGATCGCGACCGGCACGATGAAAGGATGTTCCGCGTCCATCAGGTGCGAGCGGTCGACCGCGAGCTTCCATATGCGCTGCGGTCGAACCATACCTCGATACCGGCAGTCCGTAGCGCGCTCGCGAACCGCTCCGCCGCAGCCGCATCCTCGGACGCGTAGCTGAGGAAAACCGCTGCGGAAGCCGGTAGAAGGTCCGAATCGGAGGTATTGGACATCGTCCCGGCGGAGAGAGGAGTTGGACGCTAGGATGCCCCAGCGCAACCTCGGGCGCAACCTGGCCGATCCCGGAGCCTGAGCATCCCGACGCGGAGTTTGTCGTCCCGCTCGGCGCCTCCTGGCGTTAACAGGCGCGGTCAACCGGGCGGAACGATGTTCTGGCGCTCGGGTCAGTGCGGACTAGGCAGCGCAGTACTGGGCGACCATGTACATGTCGTCGACGACTGCATAGTTGAGAAAATAACCGGAACTCCCGGCCACGTTAGCCGCTCCCTGGAGTCCGGACGGCAAGCTTCCAGCCGTGAGATTCAATATCCAGGGCGCTTGTCCCGAGGCCGATAGAACGATTGGCGTCGTGAAGGTCACGGCGGCATTGGGTATCCCGTCGAGAAAGCCAGCGCTGCTCGCCAGGGGCGCAGACTGCGTTGTCGCGGCCTGTCCCGGCGGCGTGGGAGGGGAGAGCGAGACGACCAGGGGGGGTGCCGAGGCGTAGTCGGCGAGCGGCGTGGAGTTCGGATTGCCGGGATACACCGCCTTGAGCTTCAGGTAGAGCTGCACCTGTGAAACCGACAGCTTCCGGCCCCGATATTGGAAGGGAAACCGGTCGGCTCGCAGCGGCAGCGCCATCGTCTGGCTGGTGGCGGTCGAGCTCGGATGGAAGAACTGATACCACTCGTTCGGAAATTCGTGTTTCAGGCTGAAGTAACGCACCTGGTTCGCTTGCTTGGGAGCCGGCGATGAGGCTGGGGAGGACTGGGACTGCTGAGTTGGGGGCGGCATGACCGCGGCCTGCTGGGCGGCCGCCTGCAATGCCGCGCCACCGGCCCGAGCCGTATATTTCAAATTGACGATGACGTCGGTGATCGTCTCGAAATCAAAGGCGTTGCAGTCCTGCGGCATCGAGATCAGCCACTGCGACACCGCTCCGGCACCCTCGAACGGCAAGTAGCGCTCATCGTTGAAGTTGACCTCGAAAAGGCCGCTGTCGCTCTGCGCTGTACTGGTGGCGATCGATTGGGTGGCGGAGAAGTTATATAGGAAGCGCTGGTCGCCCCCCACGGGCGTCTCCGCGTAGGAGGCCGCGGACGAGCCGATGCTGTTATCCCAGCGGGTCTTGCTTTGCAGCAGAGTCAGAGTGCAATTGACGCTGGTATAGGGTCCGGTGACGCACGGTATCGTGAGGCTGAGGGTCTTGATGCGGCGGAGGTACTGGCCGGGGTAATCCATGTCGAAGAAGGCCTCTGGAAGCGTGAACACGCACTGGCCGGTCTCTTTGAGCGTGATGAGCGCCACCGGGTCGAGCAACACGAGCGAGATGCTGCGGGAGATCTCGTATTCCCGCTGATTCTGATCGAGGTACGCGCCCTCCAGGCGCTTGAGATCCAGGAACAGCTTCTCGCCGGCCAGCAGGCCCTGTTTGAGGCTGTCCCAGTAGCCGAACTGGATGTAATTGGACGTCGGCAGGCCGAGCTCGTAGCGGAAGCACACCTCGGTACGCTGCGCCAGGTCGAAGGCGAGCTGGTAAGCCTGAAAGTACACGGTGGAGATCTGATCGATCATCCAGCTGTAAAGGTCGACGCTGGTGAACTTGCTGGTGAGGAAAGTCTGCACCGCCTGCGCATTGTTGATCTGCAATTGTTGATTGGCAAGGTCCTGCTGGGCGCTCTGCTCCCGCAGCTGGGCGGCGCTGATCTGATCGTTGAGCTGTGTGATCTCGAGCGTCGCGGACTGCAGCTGAAAGGCCCACTCCGCGCCGCGTCGTGACCAGCCTGCGGTGAGGCCCGCAAGGTTGGCGCAAAAAGCGAAGTATTCCGCCGCCGCGCTGTAGGCTTGCGCGACCATCGAGGCCATGGTGGCGAGCTGCTGGCCGCCGAATGAGGCCGAGGCCACCGGCGTGCCGCCGAAGCCGGACCCGCCGAACTCGAGCTGCGGAATCAGAGACAGGCCGCTTCCCACGAGGCCGGCGAGCTGGCTCGCCTGCTTGAGATTTTGCGACTGCGTCAGGCTCGTGAGCTGCGAGGTCTCGAGGCTGCTGAGACCGCCAGAGACGAGTGTCTGGTAGTAGGTCTGGCGCGCCTGAGTAACGGCCAGCGAATCCTGCAGGGCCTGAACGTTCATCTGCGCTTCGTTGAGTTGCGTCTGCTTGACGAGAAGCACGGCCTGCAGCACGGCGATTTCCTGCCCGGCCCGCAGCAGCGCGAGGGCTTCCGCGTCCTTCTTTTCCAGCGCCGAGAGCAACGATCCTCCGAGGCTGCGGGTCTCCGAGCAGAGTTCCAGGGCTTTGGCGAGCGTGGCCCTGAAGCGGTAATTGGGAAGCGGCGAGTTCATGGCGCTCAATACGCTCGTCAGATCGACGCCGGCGGCTGCCGCCTGCACCAGCAGCGCCGGATTGATCGGGGGAGCAAAAAGCGGGAGCTGCTGTACCTGTCCCTGGATGTTCATGCAGTGCCGGATCTTGTACAGGCGGTCCGCGACCGTGCTCCAGTAGGCAAGCAGCTGGGAATTGACGGGCGTGCAGAAGTAGGGGACGGCGGTGCCCGTGGAGGTGAAGCCTCCCTGGCTCAGGCTGACCGAGGAGCCGCTATCCGCGCTGCTCGAGGGGTTCGAGGAGACGGTGAAGGGAAAGAGGTTCTCGAGCTGCACGTAGGCGTTGTCGACCGCATCCCACTGCAGATCGCGGTAGCACACCGGCGCCACGAAGCCCTGCGCCGGCATCGAGGCGGGCTGCGGCCCGAGGATCTTGTTGGCGAGCACGTACAGCTGCGTTGCCTCATTGATCGACTCGCGCGTGTTCTGACTGAACAGACTGTCGCCCCAGGCGATGAGGTTATCCAGATACGCCATTACCACGGCTTTCTGGTAGGCCACGGGGCGCAGACGCGCTATTGCATCCGGATCCGCCGGGGTCTGCCACCACTGGGTCACCTGCGCATAGGCCTCGGCGTAGCCGGCCGAGCCGGGTTGCATGAGCGCATTCAGAAGGTCGGCGAGCGAGCCGTCGGGGGTGCTCTGATTGAAGAAGAGGAAGTTCCAGTACCGGTTCGGCGTCGGCTGAGACGAGTCCGTCGTCGGATTGAAGATGTAGTGGAACCAGGTCTGGGCATCCTGGAACTGCTGGTTCTGGCTGAGCAAGGTCGCGATCAGGAACGGCACATGGAAGAACAGCTCCCAGTTGTAGAGGGAATATGCGCCGGTGGCGCAAAGATCGACGATCGGCTGCGGATACGGCTGTGCCACGCTTGGTTGAGGACCGTACCCGGATGCGCCGGCGAAGTAGTTGTAGCCGTCCGACGGGTCGGGATCCGCGCTACCGCCGAGCTGCTGCGTCGGCAGGCTGAGCACGCCCGGGACGTCCTGCCAGTTGTAGATATTGATGAACTCGTCCACCCAGGGGTGGTAGTGATTCTGGAAGAGCACCAGGGCTACGGGGAAGTACGAGCTCTGCCAGTACCAGCGCCACTGATCCGCTGGCAGGTACTGATCGAGCGCGAATTGCGGCAAGGTGGGCAACGAGTCGAGCGCGCTTTCGGGGGGCACCGCCGGGGAAGCAGCCGCTGCATTTCCCGCAAGCATCGATGAGGACGAAGCCGGGGCCGCCTGCGCGGGATCGGTCAATTGCGCGATCACGAGCCCCGGCTCTTCAGTCACATAGAAGGTGCGCTGCCCGTCCTGATAGAAGAAATTCGGGCCGGAGACGGTCAGCGCGTAATATCCCATCAGGGCCTGTGGGAACATGAGGCTGTAGCCGGCCTGAAACCCCGTGGGAGGCATTAACACCGGGACCGGAGTCGAGGTCTCGGTCGCCTGGTCGTAGCTCATGAGTGTGAGCTCGGTGGCGGGTAGCGGCTGGGTCGGGGGGCCGAGCGGCGGGGGTGATCCCACGGACATCACGCCCATGTTGGCGGGTCCCCAGGTCGGATCCCAGGTGGGGAAGGGATTACCGATGGCTGGACTGCTCGGGTCCCCGCCCGTAGTCTGGTTGATGTATGTCGTAAAGGTGCCGGAGCCGGAATCAGTCACGGACCCGAGCAGCGAGCACCAATACCCCTGGTATCCCGGGTAGTTGGTGGAGGTGAGATACAGGCTCTGGTACATGTTGATCTGGAGTGAATCGCCTCCAGCGGCCGAGAAGCTGAACTCCGGCGTGTCCAGAGTCGTCGTGTAAAGCTGACTGGCAACCACCGAAGCAGCATTCGGTGCGATCGTCCAGATGTACGGTACGAACGCGCTGGCGGGGGGCGTCGTCTGTTCTGAAGTCCACTGACCGTTCTGCAGCTCGCTCCAGGAGAAAGTGACCGCGAGCGATTTCAGCGACGTGCCGCTCGGCGTGATCGTGGTGCTGGAGCTCGAGCCGGAGCCGGAACCGGAGCTGCTCCCTTGGCCGGATGCATTGGACGAGTAGGATGCCGAGAAGTCGTTTGAATTGGGGTCGGTCGTCTCCTGATAGTTCGGCCAGAAGACGAAGGGCCGATTTGCATAAACGAGCGGAATCAGCTGATCGCCCGTGATTCCCACGTCGAGCTGAGTCCAGGCCGCCCAGATCCTGGAGGCGTTGTCGAGAGTGCGGTAAAAGTAAGTGTAGGGCGTGTTCGGCGTACGCGCGAATACATGGGTGACGTTGGCGCCGGTGGTGGAGTCCTGCTGGGTGTATAGACCCATCATCTGCAGGTTCTCGATCTGCTGCAGGCTCTGCAGATATCCGAGGAATGCCTGCTCGGCATTGGCGGCGGTCACGCTCGCCTGCATGAGCTGATTCTGCATCGCGATGAAGGGCTCCGTGCGATCATCGCGGATCGTGGGATCGATCCAGTTCTCCGGGTAGAGGAAAATCTGCACCGCGGCCTGCCAGATGCGGTAGTTCATTCTCCAGGTATTCCAGCTCGTCCCGTCGATGGACGAGGGCGCGACATCGAGATCGGTGTTAGAGCTGGCGCTCTCGAGATTGAGCAGACAGCGCTGCACGAACTGCTGCACTGTCGCGGTCCCTTGCACGAGCCGCGAGGTTTCCATGCACGTGCACATCTCGACGTCGATGAGGAAGTAATCGTAGAGATCGTCGGCGTCGGTCAGCTGCAACGCCACGATGGGCGCCATCGTCAGGATGTATGCGATGAGGGCATCGCGGGACCGGGTTCGAATCGTGTCGCTCAGCGGCTTACCAATGGTCAGCCAGACGGCCGGGCTGTATTTGGCCTTGACCGTCGTCTGGATGTTTTGTGCCTGCGTCACATCCGGCGTGTTGTTCGCCCAGATGAAGAGCTGCTGCGAGGAGACGCCCACTGTCGCCACGAGGGCGAGGCACGTGGCGAGGCGACGCAAGGCTTTCTCGTTGCGGAAGTCGCCGTCGTCGTAGCCAAAGCCGATCTGACTCTTGTAGACCGAATCGCTCTGCTTGCCCGTGAGAATGCCGAGCTCCTTCGAGTCCCAGCCGGTGGCCAGCGCGATGAGCGCGGTCAGGGTGAGTGTCTGGCCGGTCGATTCGGCCGCGGCGGCGAAGATGTCGAACAGTCCGACATCGCCGCCGCTCGGCAGGGATGCCTTGAGCGCGTAGAGCCGCGCGAGGCGCTGCCATTGCGCGAAGAATGCGGGAGCGCGGCTATCCAAGCTGGGCTGCAGCGGATTGGTGCTGCCAGTAGCCGCGGCAGGAGCGAAGTAATCGAGCGGCAGGGCACTCAGATCAAAGGGCACGGTATCACCGTCGTTCCGGTTCACTCCCGCGAAATCCATGCCGTGAGCGGAGAGGTAGGCCGCTTCACTCGTTTGCATGGACAGGCCATTGACGAGCACCGCGATGCGATTGAGCCGCGAGAGAGTAGAGTAGGCGCCCCCCTGCAGCCACGTGGAAGTCTGCCCCGACACACCGGCCGCCGATGCGGGGTCGGCACCGAGCACGAAGGCGGTCGCCGGAATCGTCTGCTGCGCGAGCGTGCTGTTGCTCCACTGCAGCTCGAGCGCCGGTGCGCCGGTGGCTTCGAGCGCGTTCAGCTGGAAGTCGTAGATCTGTCCGGCTGCGAGGTTCACCGAGGTATTCACGACCGGGCTATCGAGGGTGTCGAGAACCAGCTGGTCGGCTACCCAGAGCTGAATGGGCGATGCGAGGGCCACGCCGCCGGCGCTCACAGTGAAAGTGTAGGTGTCGGAGGTCGGCGGGACGAGCTGTCCGAACCATTGGGCGCTGCCGAAAGACGCCTCGGTGCCATCCAGGTCGATTCCCGGATCGACTTGCGAGCGCACCGGGGTCGCCGCCATCCCGTCCGAAAAGTAGACGCCCAATACGCCGCCCAGGAAGTCATCGATCGCGGGTGGCGGGGACTGGCTCGCCAGCGACTCGGCCGGCAGCAAGGCGGGCGTCGCTGTCGTGGGATCACCAGTCAACAGCAGCGCGACCATGTCGGTGGGCAGATCGAGGAACTGAGCCACGCTCTGCTTGACGAGATCCTGGCTCTGCGTCGCGTCCAGATAGCCGAGAAGCTCCTCGAGCACGGCGTCGTAGCGGGTGGCGGCTACGGGCGGAGCCGGGGTGTCGATCAGCAGCTGCTCGGCCTGCTGCCAGGCCTGGACGTACAGCCGCTCGAGCGCCTGCCGGTACGACCGGTCGGTGGGCGAGAGCGCCACGAGCTGTTGCCGCGTCGGATTGTCGAGCGGGCTCGTGGCCTGCAGGCCGTTGAAGAAAGTCAGCTTTTCCGTGCCGGTGAAAGGGGCGAGACCCCAGGTGGGCGCCGGTGTGGAGACCGGTAGGGAGAAAACAACGCTGGGCCCCAACGACGAGGCCGTGATACCGGCTGCGGGGGGATTGGCATTCACCAGCGCAGCAAGCTTGGCTGCCACGGAAGCTGTGGTATCCAGCGCAGTGACGGCGTAGGGCGGAAGCGAAACGGCGGCGCCGGAGGCCGGCGTCATGACGAGTGTGAGCTGATCGCCTGCCGTCAGCGCGCCGGCGACGGTGATTGTGGAAATGAAGGTCACATATCCTGGAGGAGCGGGCGGCAAGTTCATCGTACCCGGCAAGGTCGCGAGCGGGGCCTGGAAAATCGTGTCCGGTGCGAGGAAGAACAGGCCTGTCAGGATGTCTTGGGCCTGCTCGTAGAGGTCGCGTACCGCGTCCAGGAAGAGTGTGTCGCTCGTGCTTGCGAGCGCCGTCAGATTGGCCCGGGTCACGGCGCTCATCGGGCCGCTGCAGGCGAGTGCGGTACCGGCCGCGGCGCACTGGAGAGTGGCCGCAGCGGCACCTCGGGCGGGTGCCACGGTGCTCGACCAGTTCAGCGTCGGCGCAAGGCTCGGGCCATCGCCCAGAGTCACGTAAGCGCCGGCGGCACTGGCGCTCAGGCCGGCCGCCGATAGCGTCGTATCGGCGCTCAAGCTTTGCGCGAACAGGGTCGCAACAGAGGCGAGCGAGTCGGTTGCCGAGACGCTGTGGGTGAAAGTCCTCGCGCTCGACTGCCCGCCCACGAGTACCGTCACTCCGAGCACGTCGCCCGCCGTGAGGCTTCCGCCCCAGAGGATCACCGGATTACCGCCGATCGAGATCTGCTCGGTTGGTGTCTGTGAGGAGCTGACTACGGCGGTGACGATCAGCTGCGCGCTCGGGCCAGCGGTGGAGACAAGGGTAATGGCGTTAGCCTGAGCGCTCGCGGTCGCGCTGATATGTGCGCCGTTCAGGGCAGTCGTGACATTGGCGCACAGTGAGTTCGCCACCGTTCCCAGTGTGTCTGAGGCCACTACGACGTACGACGCGGTTACGGAGGGCGCGCTCGCGCCTGCCTGTAGGGTCAGGGTGAGTGTATCGCCGGGCGTGGGTACGCCCGTGATGGTGATGCTATTGCGCGGCGCGGTCCCACCGACGGTCACGGTCTCGGTCGCGGCAGCGGCGGGCTTCGCAACCGGTGTCGTCGGCGTCGTTACGGTCAACGCGGTGGCGGCCCAGGTGATCGTAAGGACGTTGGCCGCAGCGCTGCATGCGCTGACATACGTTGGCGACAACGCTGGTTGCGCGATAATGATGCCCACTAGCGCGGAGGTGATCGTTGAAGTCGTATCGGTGGAGGTCACCGTATACGCGACAGGGAGCGGAAAGCCCGCGGTCGCGCTGCTGGTCGAAAAGAGCAGTGTGACGGTGTCGCCGGCGCTCGCACTACCCGCTATCGTCACCGTGCAACTGGTGGCGGCGGGTGCCACGGCTACCTGCTCCGTCGAGACCCGGGCACTGGCAGTGCAAGAGGGGTCAGGATTGACGAGCAGGGGAGTCGATACGGAGACGATGCTGCCGCTGGTGCTCGCCGTGATGCCGAGCGCGTTCAGGGGGGACGACCCGTTGATTTGAGCAGCCAGACCGATCGCGATCGAGTTGAACGAATCGGTCTGCGTCACGACATAAGTCAGCGACACTGGTGAGCCAGATACGCCATTGAGCGCGGCCGACAGCGTGACCGTCTCGCCGGGCGTGACCGTGCCCCCCAAAGTCAGGGAGCTTTGATACGAGACCGCCTGCAACTGCGCATCCATCGCGGTGAGGGTCTCGGTTGCCGCCTGTCCGGCGGTCGCCGGGCTCGTCGTTGCGGTCCAGGCCTGAAGCGGCGCGAGCGCGAGTGGCGTACTGAGGGTGAGGACATGGCCCGAGGGGGTGGCGTTGATACCGAGCGCGCCAAAACTGGTGTTCACCTGCGAGGCGAGGGCAGTGGCGATTGCGGTCAGGGGATCGGGACTGGCCAGTATCACGGCGGTCACCGGACAGGTGACCGTCGGCACCTGGGTGGTCACACCACTCGAGTTGATAGTGAGGCTGACGGAATCACCGAGAGTCGGCGAGCCACCGACGACGACTCGTGTGAGGAGCGCGGGTGCCGCCATGGCGCGATTGATGTCGCCGGGAAAGGCACTCAGTGGGCTCGTGTACGTAGTGCTTCCGGCTATGAGGTTCATGGCCGGGTCGACCCCGGTCGCGGGCAGCAGCGTGGAGAGCTTGCTGCGCAGAGTCTTGCCGGTCGGATCGGAGCTGAATGCATTGGCTGCGGCGATCTTCTGGAGTCCCGTGGAGAGACTGCACAGGAGCTGCTGTTGAAGCGGCAGGGAAGGCGGCAACGAATCGGCGACGTCCGGCAACGCCCGGTAGAGATAATCGAGTTGCGCCACCGAGAACTTGGAGCTTTGCACTTCCTTGGCGGCCTTCACGAACCGGCTCAGCGGCAGGCGCGAGGTGCCGGCGCTCGAGGGCGCCGCGAATGGATTGACGCCGGAAAGGGTCTTGAGGGAAATCAGGTCCGTGACGGAGAGATTGAGCGCCTGTGCGAGGAGCGCATAGCGGAAGAACGCCGATAGATTCGCCAGGGTCAGCGTCGGGCAGGCCGCGAGCGGCAGAGCCGTCTCGACCGTAGCCACCGTGTAGCTCGCATTCCAGACGTACGAGAGGTGCGGCGCTGCCGGCGGGGCGTAAAGACTGATGACCGTGCCTTGCGCCGCCGCATAGATGCCGTAGGCGCTGAGGCGCGCATTGGCATTGATGGCGGCTACGAGCCCGCTCGCCGCCGTACTCGCCGTATCGGTCGCAGTGAGCGTGTACTGCGCGTCGATCACGCTGACGACTTTGACTATCGTGAGGGTAGTGACGAGTGTCAGCGTCGTCGTGCCGGGCGGCAACGGCGTCACCAGAACCAGCGTCGCCATGCTGTTAAGATTGGCGCCAGGCGGGATGAGGTCGCAGTCTACGGCGATCGCGGTCAAATCGTCATCGCTCACCTGCAGAGCCGCCAGGATCGTATTGAGATGGGCGCACACCGGCGCCGCGCCGAGGCCAAGGGGAATAGCGACGTCCGTGCCCGGCGTCCAGCGCTCATTGAAGAGGTTCTGCACCGCGAGCGCTGCACCCGGGCTCGTCGCGGCCCACGTCAGGAGGAACGCTTCCTGGTCGTCGGTCATCGTCCCCACGAACTCGAGGAACTGCTCCGTGGCATCGTACGTGAGGCGTGGCGAGGAGACAGAGCCATTCGACCAGGTAATCGGCATATTGCCGGGCCAGGTCATGGGCAGAGCGGACGGCAGTACGGACAGGGACGCCTGGTAGGTGAGCTGGAAGTTCGGATCGACCGGATTGAGAACCGTCTTGTTCTGGAACAGACTGTTGTAGAGCGAGCCGCGCCCGTCGGCGTCCATCGTGGAGAAGAGGCTCAGAATCTGGGTCACCGACAGGCTCAAAGTCGCGCTCAGGGTCTTGATCTGATCGATGGCCATGAGCGTTGAATCGGTGATCGCGAGATCGCTCGTGATGCCGAGGGCGGTGAGCGTCTTGTCGAGATCCTGCATCGCCCATCCGGTTTTCCTCCATAGACGGATGAACCGATAGGCCTTGACGAGAAAGCCGGGGTAAACGATGGCCGGCCCGGCTCTTCCGTCCGGAAGACGGGTGAATACCGTCCTGCTCCCGTAAAGATTGGTGAATGTCGCGTAGGTGGGATCGCACGGGCTCACGCTCACGGTATTGCCCGAGCTGTCGGTGACGGATGTGGGTGTGGTGATCGAGACGCTCTGACTGGGGTTCAGGTAGCGGGTCTCGAGCAGACACACCAGATCGGTCGGCGAGAGGGCGGTGCACGCGAGAAAATTTGCCACCGATCCGAGATATGCGTTGGTGACCGGAGTGGTCGTGATGGGAGTCGTGGGGGTGATCAGCGTCGCTTCGGTCACCGACGCGGGATAGCCATAGTACTGGGCAAGGGCGTCGGGCGCGGAGCCGTCGATGATCTGCCGCTCCTGTGGCGACAGGCCGAGCGACTCGCAGTCGATCTGCAGATCATAGGCGCTGCCGGCGGTGTTGAAGGTGCGCATTACGTCGTAAAGGGAAGTATTGAGACTCGCGAGATACACCCGCGCGGTCTCCAGGTACCGATCGAAGGGGAGCTTGAACGGATATACGGCCGAGGCGAGCGGCGCACCTGCGGCATATACGGCCTGGATCGTGAACTCGGGATTCGAATCGAGCTCCGGCGTGGTCGCATCACTCGGTGTGTTGTTGGACTGCGGCGGCAGCGCGCTTGCCCCGTTCATGCCGACGTAGTAGACGTAGCTCTCGAGGATCTCATTGACGAGATCCACGTAAGGCAACGAGGTATCAGCGTTGGCGCAGGTGAGGTCCAGATAGGCGAGATCCGGGCGCCGCCCGAGCGGCGGCGTCGAGTCGGGCGCGGTATCGAGAGTCGGCGGCGTGACCGACCAGTCGTAGTTGTTTGGATTGTTCTGGTAACCGATGAGAACGTCGAGGGGCGAATAGCCCGCCGCGTTCGCGGAAGAAACACTGCTCGGTTGCGCGGAGCCTTCTGCGAGTCCGTTCTGCAGGAACTGCAGCACATCGACGAAGTATGCCGCCGGCCCGTCCATCGCATCGCATTCGTCGCACTCGCAATAACCGGTCGAGCCAAAGAGCGACTGCCAATTGGGAATAACCTGCGCAAGGGGGCTGGTGAGCGCTCCGCCGGCGTTGCCGATCGTGTACGGATTCAATCCCTGCAGCCCTTCCTGTATGCCTCGATAGAGAGTGGCTGTGAAAGTGGCCAGCTGCCGCGCGCTGTTGTATATGACCGTGGCGGGCTGTACGCCTCCGAGCAGGGACTGGTAACGGCGGAGGAACAGCCCTTGCGGTATCGCGGCGATCTTCCGAGCCGAGTCTAGGTTCGCGCCGATAAGCGATTGAATGATGACGGGGTCCGTATCGACGCGGAACACTCGCTGCACCGCCTTGAGGCGGGTGATGACGGCGGCTTTCTGCTCCGTGGGAATGCCGTTCAATGCATCCTTGTTTTGCGTGATGTAGGCGTCGATATTGGACGACCGAAAGTCAAAGGAGCGGGAATCGGCCAGGAATTTGGCGACGTACCGGTTGAGGGGATCCGTGGAGCTCTCGAAGGCTAGGGTGACGTAGTCCGTGGGGAAAGCTGCTTCCAGCAGGCTCAGGATGGCGGCGGCATAGTTATCCGAGGCCGAGAGGCCCGTCGACTGGGCTATCCCAGCAGGCACCTCGATCCCCTTGGTGGCGATCAACGCGCTCCACTGCTTCGCATCGATCGTGGTCAAATCGCGGAGTGAGGAGATCTGATAAGTGGAGCGGATCGCGCTCACGAGCGGGGCGTTATTGGAGGTGAGCGTGCCGAGCTGCAGGGTGAGCTGCAGCTCCGGGACCGCTTTGGTGAATTCCGGATTCGCGCTCAGAGTCGCCCAGAATGCGCCGATGGATCCGGTCCAGGCCGCATACTGATTGATGAAATCGGCCTGCAACTGCTGCTGCGAGGCCAGCGTCGGCGAGGTCGCGAGCAGGCTCGCAATGCCTGCCTTCGCCATGTCGGATGCAAACGCCGGATTCGACTGCAGAGGCTGGTCGAGCCCGAGCAGGTCGGAGACGGTCGTGTTGTCGGTCAGGCGGGCGATCTCCCCGTTGACCGCCTGCTGCATGGTTGGATCCTTTGCCACGATCGGGTCGAGCTGCTGCTTGAGAAAAACGGGCAGGGCAGCGTCCTTGGCGGCGACCAGCGCCGCAGAGGTCAGGGTGACCTGCGCCGACAGGCTGGAGAGCACCGGTGTCGCGGTCAGGGCCGCGCGAAGCTTCGCCTGAAGGCTTGCGTTGAGGACGGCGCTGATCGCAGATTGAACCGGTGCAGCACCGCTGCGAAGGTTGGCGAGGACCGTGCCTTTGGGGTTGGCGCTGGCCAGGCTTATGAAGGTGGGAACGTCCATGGTGAGACCTCCCGAGATTTGAGCCGTAGAGGCTTCCGCTTATGAGAGACACGGACCCCTTGGGGAGTCCACTTGGTTATGCGTGCGCCGAGCTGGGTCACCGAAAATGCGATTGCAGCGATCCGCCTCAGAAGGCCGGTCGCGTATAAGTTAGGACGATCGTCTTGTCGTGATACTTGTCCAACTTGGACTCGAATTGACCCGGCGTCGTGAGGTCCAGGATCTGCCCCTGCAGCGGACCACTGCTGAATCCAAAGTCGGGCCGCAAAGAGGGCTGGTCCGGGTCAGGGTTGACCGGAAACACGACGCCGGCTAGATTTCTGGCGTCGATCACCATATCCCTTAGTTCAGGATCCGAACGGATTGCCCGCGCAAGCGCGTTCTCCATCGCCTTGCCGTACGTCATTCGATATAGTGGATCTGTCTCGTCATGGCGCAGCATGTTATCTACTTCAGACGGCTTCAAACCAAGGTCCCGAAGGTAGTCGCTATTACCGTTTCGAATAGCGTTCTCAATCCTTGAATTTTGCATGTCCTTGTGACTATCGATGCGCATTAGGATATCGAGAGCGGATAAGCCGGAGTCCGCCTTCTTCGCTGCGTCCTCCGCGGCAGCTTTAAGCGCCTCCTTGCTGGCGGGGGTGAAGTGGAACTCCGGAGTATCGTCTGTACCGCGCAAACGTTCTGCCAAGTCGACTGCCGCCGCAATTTCCTGATCCGGTGGAGTTTCGCCATTGTGCGGAGCGCTGATGGTCGAGACCCCGTGCTTGCCTATCTCCTCCTCGGCCTCTCGATAGTTTGCGGCAGCCACGATATCTTCGAGCGGTGCTCTCCCCGCTTCATCTCGCTCGTCGTCCTCGGGACCTTCAGCTTGATATCCGGTTTGATCCACATATCTGCACGGATTATCAGCGGCATATATGTATTGATCAGGGCCGGGATCCAGTCTGAGCTGCGGACAGGATCCAGAGCGACTGACCGTCCGAGAGTTGCTCGCTGGTCGTTCGCGATCGACACTAGTCCATCGCGCCAGCCATGGTGCGTAATAGCGCACGCCGTGGTAAGCCAGTCCGCTCTCTTCATCCCTCTCCTTCCCCGTATAGCGGTACCGCTTCAGGCTGACTTCCGCTCCACTGTTGAACGCTTGCAGGGAGCTGGTCCCGTAGGGTGTATATTCCTCGTAGGAAATCAGATTCGCGCTCCCGTCGAGCTCGAGCAGCGCGGATCCCAGGTGATTCGACAACTGGTAGCGAATTGTGGTGGTCGGGGTTGCGGCGGCATTGGTTTCGATGAGCGCAATACGTCGCTTGTCGTCCTGCACGTGCAGGCTGTCGATCTGGGAGGTGGGCGCGTTTCCGGTCGGTGAATAGGTACGGAACACCTCATAGGCGCCCAGATAGAGCCGGTCGCTTGCCACCGATCCCGTCGGCGATAACGTTACCTTGCGCACACGTTGACCACTCGGATCGTAGGCATAGAATGTCTGCGGCCCGGTGCCGTCGTTGACCACCTGCTGCTGCGTCATCTGCAGCTGGTCCTTGAAATTCCACTGGAGCCCGGAGAGATGGGGCATGGTCGCCATGTTCCCGTCCGCATCGTAGGTGTATCGTGCGGAATAGGGCCCGGCGTTGGTGATCGTGTCCCCGGGGAGGCTGGTGCTGCAGAGCTGGTTGTTTGTCGCGGGCGCCGAGACGGGGAAGTAACAGTAGTAGCGATTCCAGGTGCTCGTGCCACCCGCGTGCGTCATCTGCAGGATGTTGCCGACGGCATCGTACCGATAGCTCTCGAGGTAGTTCTGCAGCGCTGTCAAGTCATTTGGACTGACCGATAGGCCGACGAACGGGTAGTCGCGCAGGTTACCGGTGGGCGTGCCGGTCGAGAACTGCGCTTGGCCGATCTGCTCCCGCCCGGTCGCGGACAGGAGCCGATAGAGGGGGTCGTAAGTGTAGCTCGCCGATGCGGTCACCGACTGCTGGTTGTAGATGACCGGTTTCGCCGCGCCGTCCTGCAGTAGGGTAATGTTACCGACGGGATCGTAGGTGTACTCGAGCGCTTGAATGGAGGTCGGCGAGCTGAAGAGAATGGAGATGCCGTTGCTGCTGCTGGTCCGTGTCGTCGTTACCTGCGACAGGCGATAGGTTTCGGGCTCATAGGTATAGCTCGAGACAACTCCGTTGCCATACTCGACGCTCAGGCGCTGCGCCTTTTCGTTGTAATCGATGTTCTGGACCAGGGTGGTGGTGCCGCCGAGGGTCGTGTTCAGCGTCACCGTCTGCAGCAGCTTGGTTTGGTTGAAAGTGCGCGTGACCACGCTGCTGTCCGGCGTTGTCTGCGAGACGGGTCGATTGAGCGCGTCGTACGCGGTCGTGGTGGTAAAGGTTTCGCTGGCGAGCGCGGCGACGGTCGCGGGCGACCAGTTCACCGGATTGGCGAGATATTGCGCCGTCGCCGGCAGCAGGGTTCTGGCGCTGTTCAGTAAGTTCCCCTTGAAGTCATAGGACACGAACTGAAGCAATCCGGCGGCGTCGTAACTTTGGTACGGCCGCGCACGAAGATTGGAGGCGACGGGTAGCGTGAGCGTCGGATCGTCGCCGTAGATCAATTGCTCTGCCTGTGCCGCCGAGGTCGCGCCTGGTGCGGTGACCAGCAGTGCGGTCGGGCGGCGAAGCTCATCGTACTTGCGGGCCGTCGCGAAGCCACGGCTGTTCCAGGCGAGCATCGGCTTGCGGGCAATATCGGAGAGCGTCCATCGCTCGCCCGCATCCGCGCTGTTCGAGTGCAGCTTGGTTCCCAATAGGTCGTAGTCGTAGCGTGCGATCGTTCGCCCGAGCGCGTCGATTACCGAACGGTGGTAGTTCTGGATATCGAGAACGGTATGCGTGGGGTATTTCTGCGGATTGCTGATATTGGTGGTGTTATCGTCAATGCCGAGGAACATCCGGCCGAGGGGATCGAAATAAGCGAGCGTCGGAGTGCCGGTTCCGGCGACGGTCAGGCCCGGCGAGGCAGCGCTATTGGTCTGATACCACGTCGGCAGGTAATCGCCCTGTGGAATGCGCTGAAAGTACACGCCGACGTCCGTGTCCTGGGACGGATCCTCGACGAGCGCGGTGTCGTTTGCGTCCCAGCTCTGCTGGCCCCAGGGGTCGAAGACAACCTTTTCGAAGGTGTGGTCCGGACGCAGCGTGGCCACGGCCCGCCCAACCGGGTCGTAGAACAGGATCGGGCTGACGCCCGCCACGGCGTTGAACTCGAATTCGAAATCGTAGGTGAAAAACGGCTCGTACTGCCGAACCGGCTTACCCTTGTTATTGAAAATCGTCCAGCCGGAGCCCAGCCATCGGGGGCCGGGAGGCGGCACCGTGGCGGGGCCGTCCGCGGGGGCGGCAAGCATCTTCGATTGAATGACGCGCTGCAGTCCGTCCGAGAACGCAAAGCTGATCTGCAGCCGCGAGGTAGCCCCACCGGGATCGGCGGCATGAATCTCGCGTGCGATGGTGGCGACGGCCGCGGGCAGCCACGCCGCTGGGTTCGTCGGATTGGCGGCCTGAGTCTTTTGAAATCGCCACAAGTCGTAGACCAGGCGGGTACTCGCGCTGACGAGGAGTGCCGCGGCGTTCGTGACGGGATCGGTCAGAAAGGCGCTCGGACTGGCATCCGGGTCGAGGCCCGTCAGGGAATCTCCCACCGAGGTGCCTTCAGCCGCGGTTCCCATCACTGCGGTTCCGACCAGGAGTCCCAGCGCATCGTAGATCGCCGCCGAGCGATTGCCGTTGGCATCCGTGATGAGCGCCGGCTGCATGACCCGATAGTCGTTGCCGTTGCTGACGGTTCCGTCCGTGTTGAGGCCGCCCACGATGGTCTGGTTGCCGCGCGGATCGACGGACTCCAGGAGAAGAAGGTCATGAGCGTCGTAGGTCACTAAGGTGACTAGCGGCAGCCCCGTCGCCCAGGTGGTGTTGCTCGAGCTCAACGCTTCCTGGAAGGGATCGAGGAAGCGCTGGGGTAGAAAGAAGTGCTGCTGCGCGTAGCTGATTTCGGTCGTGCCCGTATTGTCGTTGGGCGAGTAACGCACCCGTCCTGACGGGATCCACCAGTGATTACTGCCGTCGAGATCGACATAGCCGCACTGAGTGTTGTTGCGCGGATCGATGGGAGTGGTGCCCGCCGCCCCGGCAGCCGCGAGCAGCGCGGCCGGGCTGGGAGTCAGAAAGGTCGCTAGCGTTTGCCCGCCAAAGATGCCCTGAAAGACGTTGGTCGCGCCGGATATCAGGTCGGGGGTGAGCGCGAGCCTATAGCTTTCGTACACCAGTCCCATCGATTGCATCGAGCCGAGCGCGAGAGCGGTGCTGAGGTCGTCGCTCTGATAGAGGATGCGGCGATCCGCGAACAGGCGGCGGCAGGGTGTGCCGCTCGGGGCTGTGGATGCCGTGAAGTCCCAGTACTCCAAATCGGTGAGGGCGGTGTCCGTGCCGTTCCCGATGAGGCCGGAGAGCTCGTAGAACGAGATCAGCGTAGTCGGCATGCCATCCGATGTTGCGATGGGCACAACGTTGATGAGCTGGTAGCTGCGCGACTCCGCCGGCAGGGGAGTGCGGTGGGCGCTGGCGGTGAATACCGCCGTGGTGTAGTCGTTCTGGGTATAGGTGGCGAGCGGCGATTGCTGCAGCTGTGTATCGCTGCTCGAGAGCAAGGAGGGCGTGCTCGAATCCGCATCCGCATAACGGCGGCCATAGGCGATTGCCGCGGTCTGCAGCTCATTGCCGAACGGATCGACCGCCAGCACCAGAGTGTGACTGGTGCGTGGGTCCATGACATTTTTGCCCTGGACGGCGTAGAGACGACGCTCGTAAGCGAAGGCGACGGTCTCGCGTGCATGAGGGTAGAAGACCGCGTGCCGATTGGCATCCAACGGCTGCACGAGCCGCACCGTGTAATTGTGCTCGGTCACGCTATACGGGAAGGCGGCGGCGGGTGTGCCGTCGAGGGCATATACCTCCTGGCGCAGTATCAGGCCCTTGAGTGCCCGGATCGCCTCACGAGGCTCCCAGCGACTCAGCCGCTGGGGCAGCACCGAATCGGGCAAGCTGATGCCCGCGAGCTGCGCGGCGCTCAGCCCCGGTTCCTGGAAATACTCGTGTGCATAGACGCGTGATACCCGTCCGCCCATGGGATAGGCGCCGGTATGAAACCAGGTTCTGGTCAGCACCGGCGGCACGTATGAGGCCGCATCGACGTTGGTGGCGGGCGGAAAGCTGCCCGAGGTCGTCAGCGCCCCCAGCTCTTCCGTATCGATCTGATCGACCCGGCCGAAGCCGCGAAACTCGCGCTCGGCGCCGTCGAAATAGCCGTGGTGGTACGTGTACCGGGTGACGAAGCGATTGCGGCTGACCCAGTCGAACGTCTCGACGCGCTCGACCACATACACGGGGAAGGCAAGGCGCGTGACCCAGGGAGTACCCTGCTCCCGGTCCCGCAGGTAGAACTTGGTGGAGGCGACGTACTGGATGCGGGTCTCGGCGCCGAGATTGTTGCGAATGTCGATGAGCAGATGCGGCTTCCGATGTCCCATCAAATCGATATAACGCAGCGGTCGCCGCGTATCGTCCGGAAGCGGGGAGGACCACACGAGGCATGCGGTGCCGTTGCCGAGCAGGTCCACCGTGCTGACGGCGCTCAACGCGTCGATCTTGGGAAAAGCGCTGATGGTCTGGGGCGCGCTCCAGCTGTTGCCCGATTGATTGAACCAGGCGCGAATGCGGTCGCTGCCCAGGTACAGGACGTCGGTTGTTCCCGAGCCGTCGATATCCGCCAATCGGATGCGCTTCTGCTCGAAGAGGTCCGGCGCATCGAACAGCGGCGCGCTGCCCATGGTGATCTTCGCGCCGAAACGGCCGTAGCCGAGATTCGGCCAGTAGCAGATCTCGCCATTACGCACGCGTACCAGGTCCTGCAACCCATCGCCGCTCATGTCGGCGAGGTAGATCGACTGTGTTCCGTCGGCAAAGATGACCGCCGGACCTGCATCTTCATCGAACGGCTTACGGACCGTTTCCGCCGGCCCGAATCCAGCCCGCGCCCACGATGGGTACCAGGTAAAGACCTCGTTCTCCGTTATCAGTACGTCGGGAAACCCATCTCCGTTCAGGTCGACGGTGCGCAGATTGGGGTCGCGCCAATCGATATCGGGAAGCTCCCGGAAAGCGCTGAACGGCCTCCATCCGTACTGCTCCGTTCGCTCGTAGTAGCCGGGCAGCGGGCGCGCGGTCTGCACCAGGCACAGATGCCCATCCCCGGCGAGATCCATCAGCTGCTGTGTCCCTCTCTCCAGACCGGCGATCGAGGGTACTGAGCCCACGCGCTCGAGCGGCTCGAATCGCGGCTGCACGTGTCCGGCGGTATCCGGGCGGTTGCTTACATTGCGCTTGTAAAACCAGGTGCCCGACTGCTCGGCGAGGACGCCAGGGGAGCCCTCCCCGTCGAGATCCACCCAGCGGAAGCGTGCGCCATCGACGCCCGCGGGCAGGTTCTGCAGCGCCGAGGGATCCGCGTTGTGTACGGTGGGATCGATCCTGGCCTGGGTATAGCGAAACATCAGGGGCGGCAGACATTTCCGGATGTAGGCGGCGTCGGCGGCGTTCCAGCGATACCCAGTCTGTGTGACGCATTCCAGATACGTGTAGATCGGACTGACCGGGTCCGGTGGATTGTCATCGCTCGAGTAGCGCAGGTCGGTCGAGCGGACCAGATAGCTGGGGAGCGGAAGCTCCGCAAAGTGATGAAACATCAGCACCCGGCGGCACAAGCGGTAGGTGCGCACTTCGAAGCACGGCCGGTACGTCGAGAACGGATCGAGGCGGCATGGCCAAGCTGTAACCTCCGCCGGGGTCGGGTTGTCCGGATCGTGCTCGCCGTAATCGAGCACGACCTCGAAGCACCAGTTCATGCTCTGGGCGCTCGGCATGAGCGTCGCTCCGCCGGACTGGTAAGGGGAGCCATTGCCGTACTGAATGCGTTTCAGATAGCGGTTTGCCGTGACGCTTCGAGACAGCTCCTGTACGGTTGGAGGCACGTTCGCCGCGTCTTCCGCCTTGTATGTGTACAGCGCGACGTTGCCGCGATCGTCATAGGTCAGTGCGAGCAGCCACGAGAACACCCGCGCCGGGTCCTCCGGATCTGCAATGCGGCTCGTCGCATCCCAGCCATAGAGGCTCGTGACATTGTCCTTGGAAATGGATTTCCAGAAGGTCTCACCGGTCGCCAGGTTGCTCCAGCGTTCGATGCGCGCAAACAGGCCCTCTATACGCGGGCGATAACGCTTGACGGCATAGACTTGTCCCAGCAGCGTTTGCGGCGAGATGCCTGCGCTCGCTGCGAGAGTGGCTGCGGTAGGAGCAGCCTCCGCCGACGATGCAATGACGGGCACGAGGTCTTCAACACCCGAATGAATGAAGACGTCGGATTCCTCTTCGTCGAAATATCGCGGCAGTCCTTTATCGGTCTTGCGCGTGATGGAGGGCACGGACAGGCGCCAACCGAAACCAAAGGGCCCGTTGCCCGCGCCGGAATCGTATGTGAGGGACATCTGCGGTCCAAAGCCGCTGCGTCCCGGCGTGGTAGCGATGGGAACCGTCAGATTCCCGGTTCCCGTCACCGGGTTCGCGCTGAACTTCTCGCCGATTCCGCGAATCGCACCGCCGCCCTTGGGCAACGCAATGGCGGGCGGCGCGAACTGGCTTGCAGAGCTGCCAGCGCCGTCGGGATCTGCGTCGTCAGAAGTGCTCGAACCGGGGGCAGGTTGGTCCATGATAGGACCTCCGCGCAATGGTCGAACTGCTGAGCGTTCAGGCTAACACCAAACCTGGAAGGGCACAACGAGCAACGCGGCCGGGTGTTGGCGAGCGCCAGCGTCATCGTGGCATATGCCGCGCGTGTTACACACGCCTGCTGGCAGGTGACTGGGCTCGCCGGAAGAAGTCAGTTCCAGCGCCTGTTCTGCAGCCGTCAACGTGCTCCAGTTTGGTGCGCCCACGTGTCATGTTTGCACACCGGGGTTCCTGTTGGCCCGTACCGGCGGACCGGCTCCGTCCGGCGGGGCGCGCTTTCGCGACGCCGTCCTGGGAAGTCGCTGAGCCGACCCGCGCTCAGGCTGTCCTGTTTCAATCTCGGCGAGGAAGAGGGGCCCCGCTCAAAGGTCATGGAGCGGGAGCAGGCGCATCGGCAGGAATTGACTATAGAGGCCAGACCGTCGTCGCTGCGGCTCAGGCGCCAGCCGACGTTCGTGCCGCACCTAAGCTATTGATTTATTGGCTCCCCGGGTTGGACTCGAACCAACGACCAACGGATTAACAGTCCGACGCTCTACCGACTGAGCTACCGGGGAACCGTGCGAGCACGATGCGAAAGGGCGCGAATTCTGAGGCGAGGGCCGGGATTTAGTCAAGGAACTCTGCGGCGCCGCCGGCGGTGAGGGCGGAGCAGGGCGCCGTACGCCACGAGATTGATCGCGAGCAGCAGCGCCGCGAGCGCCCACTGGTCCGGCCGCGTGAGCCACGGCGGATAAAGCACCGCGACCACATAGTGGTTCAGGAAGTCGCCCTGGTATCCCGCCTGGCCCGCGAGGTGCCGCAGGTGAATCTCGAGCGGCGTGAGCGGGCAGATCCGCCCCGAAGTCTCGATCCAGAACCCCCACGCCAGCGCCGGCAGATGGGCGAGGATCGCCCATCGCCATCTCCAGGCGAGGAAGCCGCCGAAGACCACGAACCCGGCGAAGGCCAGGTGGCAGACGACCAGCAGGTCCGCGAGGATCCGCCAGGCCATTGCCTCTCGGGCGCCTAGGCGCTCTTCGCCACCGCGCCGCCCGTGGCCAGGACCCGCGCGATGCGCTCGACCGCCTTCTCGAGCGTCTGCAGGCTGCAGGCGAAGGAGATCCGCATGTGGCCGGGCGCACCGAAGCCTGACCCGGGCACCACCGCGACGCCGCCGTCGTTGAGCAGCAGCTCTGCGAACTCGCCGTCCGTGGCGCAGCCGAGGGTGGCCATTGCCTTGGAGACGTCCGCGAAGGCGTAGAAAGTGCCAGCTCCTGGCAGGCAGCTCACGCCGGGAAGGGCGTTGAGCGCGGCGACGACATAGTCGTGCCGCTGCTTGAAGGCCTCGTTCATCCTGGCGACACAGTCCTGATCGCCGGCGAGGGCGGCCGTCGCCGCCTTCTGCGAGATGCTCGACGCGTTCGACGTCGACTGCCCCTGAATGGTGGCCATGGCGGAGATCAGCTCCTTGGGTCCGCCGCAGTAGCCGATGCGCCAGCCCGTCATGGCGTAGGCCTTCGACACGCCGTTGATGGTCACGGTGCGGCCGTAGAGCTCCGGCACGGCGGTGAGCAGGCTGCAGAAGGGCTCCGCGCCCCAGTAGATCCTCTCGTACATGTCATCGGTGCCGATGACGATGCGCGGGTGCTCGAGCAGTACCTCGCCCAGGGCGCGCAGCTCCGCGCGGGTGTAGGCCGCGCCGGTCGGATTGCAGGGGCTGTTGAGGAGTACCAGGCGCGTCTTCGGCGTGATGGCCGCGGCGAGCTGGCGGGCCGTGATCTTGTAGCCCTGCGCGGGACCCGCGAACGGCATCACCGGCTGGGCGTCCGCGAGCAGCACCATGTCGGGGTAGGAGACCCAGTAGGGCGCCGGGATGACAGCCTCGTCATCCTTGTCGAGGATCGCCATGCAGAGATTGAAGATCGTCTGCTTGGCGCCCGAGGACACCAGGATCTGCGAGCGCTCGTACTGGATAGCGTTGTCGCGGGCGAATTTCGCGATGATCGCATCCTTCAGCTCGTTGATGCCTTCGACGTTCGTATAGCGCGTGAACCCGTTACGGATGGCGTCGATACCCGCCTGCGCGATCGGCACCGGGGTGTCGAAGTCGGGCTCTCCCGCGCCGAGGCCGATGACGTCTTTGCCCTCCGCCTTGAGGCGGGCTGCGCGGGCGGTGACGGCAAGCGTCGGCGAAGGCTTGACGCGCTGGACGCGTCGTGAGACGGATAGGGTCACGGGAATTCCTGTGGTTCACCGAAAATGGGCGGGCACCACTATATTAGTGGATCGGGGCGGTCCCCACCATCCACCGCGCGTAGCGTGCGCGCAACGAAACGGAGCGGCATGGAACAGATTCCCTTCAAACTCGAGGCGGGCTTCGAGCCCTCGGGCGATCAGCCCGGGGCGATCGCGAAGCTCGTCGAGGGCCTGAGCGACGGATTGGGCGCACAGACCCTGCTCGGCGTCACCGGCAGCGGCAAGACCTACGTCGTCAGCCAGGTGATCCAGCAGGTGCAGCGCCCCGCGCTGGTGCTCGCGCACAACAAGACCCTCGCGGCGCAACTCTACGGGGAATTCCGCGGCTTTTTTCCACATAACGCGGTGGAGTACTTCGTTTCCTACTACGACTATTACCAACCGGAGGCATACGTTCCGTCATCCGACACCTACATCGAGAAGGACGCCTCCATCAACGAGCACATCGAGCAAATGCGCCTTTCCGCAACCAAGGCGTTGCTCGAGCGCCCGGACTCGATCATCGTCGCCACCGTCTCCTCGATCTACGGCCTCGGCGATCCGCAGGCGTATCTCGCGATGATCCTGCACCTCGACCGCGGTGACCGCATCGATCAGCGCCAGCTCCTGCGCCGCCTCGCCGACATGCAATACACGCGCAACGACATGGACCTGACACAGGGCACCTATCGCGTGCGCGGCGATGTGATCGACATCTTCCCGGCGGAGTCCGAGCGCGAGGCCGTGAGGGTCGAGCTCTTCGACGACACCATCGACTCGATCGCGCTCTTCGACCCGCTGACCGGGGCGGTGTCGCGCAAGGTGCCGAGGTTCACGGTATATCCCGGTACGCACTACGTGACGCCGCGCGAGCGCCTGATCGGGGCCGTCGATCACATCCGCGAGGAGCTGCGCGAGCGGCTGCAGGAGCTGCGCGAGGCCGGCAAGCTCCTCGAGGCGCAGCGGCTCGAGCAGCGCACGATGTTCGACATGGAGATGATGAAGGAGGTGGGCTACTGCGCGGGCATCGAGAACTACTCGCGCTACCTGTCCGGCCGCGCCGCCGGCGAGCCGCCGCCGTGCCTCTTCGATTACCTGCCGCGCAACGCGCTCCTCGTCATCGACGAGAGCCACCAGACCGTCCCGCAGCTGGGCGCCATGTACCGGGGCGACCGCTCGCGCAAGGAGGTGCTGGTGGAGTACGGCTTTCGCCTGCCCTCGGCGCTCGACAACCGGCCGCTCAAGTTCGAGGAATGGGAGCGGCTCGCGCCGCAGATGATCTTCGTCTCGGCGACGCCCGGGAACTACGAGGCGCAACACTCGAGCCAGACGGCGGAGCTCGTCGTGCGCCCCACGGGCCTCATCGATCCGCAGGTGGAAGTGCGGCCGGTCGGCACCCAGGTGGACGATGTGCTCTCCGAGATCGGCAAGTGCGTGGAGCAGGGTGAGCGCGTTCTCATCACCACGCTCACCAAGCGCATGGCCGAGGACCTGACCGACTACCTGCACGAGCACGGCGTGCGTGTGCGCTACCTGCATGCGGACATCGAGACGGTCGAGCGCACAGAGATCATCCGTGACTTGCGCCTGGGCAAGTTCGACGTGCTGGTCGGCATCAACCTCCTGCGCGAGGGACTCGACATGCCCGAGGTATCGCTGGTCGCGATCCTGGATGCGGACAAGGAAGGCTTCCTGCGCTCCGACAACTCGCTCATCCAGACCATCGGCCGCGCCGCGCGCAACCTCAACGGCCGCGCCATCCTGTATGCGGACAAAGTGACGGGCTCCATGCAGCGCGCCATGGACGAGACTGAGCGGCGGCGCGCCAAGCAGCTGCAATACAACCTGGAGCATTCGATCACGCCCCGCGGCATCCACAAGGCCGTGGCCGACATCATGGAAGGCGCCCGCGGCGGCGCGCCCCAGGGTCCGCACGCGGCGCGCGGCCGGCGCCGCGACGGCAGGCGCGGCGAAGCTCCCGCGGCCGCGGACCTCGAGCCCGAGGCGCTGGCGAGACAGATGAAGAAGCTCGAGGCGGAGATGCTCAAGCGCGCCCGCAACCTCGAGGTCGAGGAAGCCGCGCGCCTGCGCGACGAGATCGAGCGCCTCAAACACCTGGAACTCGGTATTGCATAACCAATGAACAACTCCCAGACGCGCCCCACGGGAACGGTGCTCCTCACGGTGGTCGTGGTCGTGGCCGTGCTGCGTCTGGCGCAGGACCTCTTCGTCCCGCTCGCGCTCGCCGTCCTGCTCACCTTTGTCCTCTCGCCGATCGTCGCCCGGCTGCAGCACTGGCATCTCAACCGGCTGATCGCCGTCCTCCTGTCGCTCGGGCTGGCGCTCGCGCTCATCGTCGGCGTCGGCGATGTCATCTTCGGGCAGTTCTCGGACCTCGCGCACCAGTTGCCGCAATACGAGCTGCATCTGCGCGAGCACATCACGCACCTGCGGGGGTTCCTGCGCGGCGGCGTCACCGACAGCCTCGATGCGGTCGACCGCCTCGCCGCCCAGATCGAGCGCTTGAGTCCGGTGACGGGCCTGCCGGCCGGGGTGCAGAAGGTGGAGATCGTGCAGCCGCGGGCGAGCCTGCTCGAGATCGCGCGCGACGTGGTCGGTCCGCTGGTGAAACCCCTGGGCTGGGCGCTCGCGGTGATGGTGCTGGTCGCCTTCATGCTGCTGCGGCTTCCCGACCTGCGCGAGCGGCTCATCCGTCTCCTCGGGCCGCGCAACCTTCAGGCGACCACCGCCGCGTTCGACGATGCCGCCGCGCGGGTCAGCCGCTACCTCCTGTCGCAGCTGCTCATCAATTCGCTGACGGGAATCTGGGTGGGGGTTGGCCTCGCGCTCCTCAACGTACCCAACCCCGGCCTCTGGGGCGCGCTCACGCTGGTGCTGCGCTTCATTCCCTACGTCGGGATCTGGGCCGCGGGCGCGATGCCCTTCGCGCTCTCGTTCGCGGCCTTCAACGACCTCATGCACCCGCTGGTCGTTCTCGGCATCTACGGCAGCATCGAGCTTTTCAACTACGCGGTGCTCGAGCCCTGGCTCTATGCCGCCCGGACCGGCGTCTCGCCGGTCGCGCTGCTGCTCGCCGCCGCGTTCTGGACGTGGCTGTGGGGACTCGCGGGCCTGCTGCTCTCGGTACCGATCACCGTGTGCCTCGTCGTCATGGGCAAGTACGTTCCGCAGCTCGAGTTCCTCGAAGTGCTGCTCGGCGACGAGCCGGCGCTCGAGCCTTACCAGCAGCTCTATCAGCGGCTTCTCACCAGCAATCGCGATGAAGCCGACACGCTGCTCGAGGGTGCGGTGCGCGAGCACTCGCTGCGCGAGCTCTGCGACATCGCCATCGTGCCGGCCATGCGGCAGCTCGAGGCCGACTTCGCGCGCGGGGCCCTCAAGCCCGTCCGGCGCCGCGCCGTGCTCGATCAGATCCAGCAGTGGGTCGACGAGCTGCTCGAGGGGCTGCAGCGCACGGACGGCCGCGGCGCGCTCTCGTGGCAGTCACCGTCGGTGCTCTGCGTACCGGCAGAGGACCAGGAGGACATCATCGTGGCGAAGCTGCTCGCCGCGGTGCTCATCAACCGCGGCATCGGCGCGCGGGTGGCGGCGCTCGAGCGGCTGGAGGAGGAGGTCTCGGCCGGTGCGGGCGCCGGGCTCGAGGCGATCGTGGTCTCCGCGCTGCCGCCCGAGGCGGTCCCGCCGGCGCGGGCCGTGGTCAAGCGGATCCGTGCCCACGCGGAGAGCCTGCCGGTCATCGTCGGTCTCTGGGGACTCGATCACGACCTGGATCGCGCGGTCCAGAGACTGGCGGTCGCGGGGATGAGCCGGCTCGAGACGCGGGTGGGGGGATGCGTCGAGCAGATCGAGCGGCTGCGGCACACGCCCGGGCCAGCCCGTACGCTGGAGCCCTCCAAGAGGGCCCAAGGCTCCTGATCCCTTGATATAATGAGCGGCTCAGGCATAGGCGCGTAGCTCAGTGGTAGAGCACCACCTTGACATGGTGGTGGTCGGTGGTTCGATC
>JASHVV010000121.1 GCA_030044385.1 Gammaproteobacteria bacterium | reverse complement strand
AGCACCGCTTGAGCCGTCGTACCGATGGCGGTCAGCATTCGCTCCGCTCCGACCCATCCTGAGTCTCGCCTCTGCGAGGCCGATACCAGATCTCCTTGATGTAGCGCTCGTGACCCTCCACTGCGCACTGGATGACGACATCGATGAGGCGCCGCAGGAGACTGCGGATGTCCCGCCGGGCGAGCTGCCGGCCGCCTTCGCTCTGCTTGACGAGCAGCACCAGCTGCTCGAATGCCAGCGTGGCGCTCGAGGCATGCACGCTGGTGATGGACCCAGGATGTCCGGAGTTGACGTTGCGCAGGTAGTCGAACGCCTCTTCCGCGCGCAGCTCCGCGAGCAGGATGCGATCGGGCTTCATCCGCAGGGTGGCCTCGAGGAGCTGCTTCGGCGTGACCCGGGCAAGTCCCTGATCGTCCTTGCTGTAGAAGAGGCGTACGTGGTTGGGATGGGAGTCGAGCACTAGCTCCGGCGCGTCCTCGATGGTGACCAGCCGCTCCTGCGCCGGAATCTCCCGGATCAGCGCCTTGGTCCAGGTGGTCTTGCCGGAGCCCGTGGCTCCCGACACCACGATGTTGCGCCGGCTCTGCACCGCCAGGCGCATGAATGCCTCGTAGCGGCGCTCGGCCAGCAGGCCGCGCAGCTCGATCTCGACCGCCTCCGGGCCGCCGCCGGCGGCGCGCGTCTTGAGGAAGGTCCCGCGCTCCGTGAGCTCGCTGACCGACCAGACCTGCTGCGAGGGCCGCCGGATGTTGACGGCCACGCACCCCTGGGTCGTGGCCGGCGGGATCGCGATCTGCACGCGCTCACCGCTCGGCAGCGACGCGGAGAGGAGCGGCGAGGTCTCATCGATGCGCTGCCGGCTGAAATTGGCCACCAGCTTGGCGAAGCGGCGGCACCATTCGAGGTCGGCGTAAGCCGCCGCCTCGCAGCGCCAGCCGCCGCGGGTCTCCAGGAACATCTCCGACGGCCGGTTGATGCAGATCTCCATGACATCCGTCCGCGCGAGCAGCGGACGGAGCGGCCGGATGAGCAGCTCGAGCGTGGAGCCGTATTCTCTAGCGGGGAGCGAGCTCATAGACCGCCCTGAAGTCGACGTCCCGAGCAACCAACACCTGAATGCGGGCGCCGTTGCGTACGCGGATGGTCGGCGGAATGCTCACCGTGCTGCGGAGTATCCCGGTCAGGACGTCCTCCGAAGCCGTGGGGTCGATAACCACTGCGCCGCCACGGGACGATGACTCCACTTCCGACTGCACGGCCCCGTCGATGGTGGAGACGAGCAGCGCGGCGCCAAAGCGCTGCCAGAAGTGGCTGTTGACCTTGCCCTCGAGTCCCGAGCGTCCCAGCGCATCGGTGCCCGGAGAGTCGAGCCGCACGACCACTCCCGCGGGAGTACGCGCCTCCGTCCAGACGACGAACACGCGCGCCTGTCCCTGACTCACCTCGCCCCGAGTCTCGCCGATGAGCTTCGTACCCCGCTCCAGCAACACGACCGTTCCATCGGCGCTGAAGGTATCGGTCGCCGTGACGCAAGTGGTCATGCCAGGCAACGTCGAATCGATCGCCGTCTCCAGCGTGCAGTCGATGAACGTCCCCTGCGGAAGGAGCAGGCGCTGGCCGGGCAGCATTTGCGCCCGCGTGGCGGCCAGCACGCTCGGATGCAAGAGTCTCTGCAGCCCGTCGCCGTTCGATGCGCCCGACCCGGTCTGCCCGTCCGCGCCGCCCTCCGGGAGGGCTGCGGCTGCTGCCGTCTCCGCAGTGCCTGCAGCGAGATCCGTCGTCAGGCCGCGCGGCGCCTGTGCAAACACCTGCCCGGACAATCGGCGCGCGAGCGCCTGCTGCCGTGGTGAGAGTTGTGCCGGCGCGCCATAGCCCTGGGGCAGCTCGCTCGGCGCACGAGTCAGAGGGGGCTCGAGGAGCGAGCTCGCCGCCAGAGCAGCCGTAGACTGCGCGGCGGCGGCAGGCTGCGACACGGGGATGGACGGTACCGCCAGCGAGCGCGAAGGCGCCGGCGCAGGTTGCGTGGCAGATGGTGACGGAGCGACGGACCCAAACGCGGGCAGCATTACGCCCTCACCGGGCGCTTCCGGCGTCGGAGCCTGCGTCCGACGGTGCGCTGCCGCAGGATGAGAAAGCGCCTCGGCGTAATACCACGCCAACATCCCCGCTCCCACGGAGATCATCAGCCCGGCCGCCAGCACACTGCTCATTCGTGCTTGCAGCGAGCGCGCACCCCCACCCAGGGAAGCGTCACGCTCGCCGGACACTGAGTCCGGTGAGTCGGCGCGCGAGGCCGGGGCCGGCCCGTCGGGCTTCTGCGGCAAGGCGGCGCGCCGCCAGGGCAACCGGATCATGGCTGCACCCTCGCACCGGCGCCGCGTACCAGACGCTCCACGTTGGGCGCGATCGTCCCGGAAGTCAGACGCTCCCCGCCGCCCGAGAAGGCCCGATCGACGATGCAGCCGACCAGCTTGCCGCGCCTGACGATGAGACGACGCGCCACCCGCTGAACCACCATCCGGCCGGCCTGCACGTCGAAGTTCACCAGCGACTCGCTGCCGTCCGCGTTGAGTGCAAACACCGCGGGCAGCTCCGTGTGCGCGCCGAAAACCACCGTGGTCTCCACGCCGTCATCCCACGCGGCGACCGGCTTCAACGACGGATCGCCGCAGTACCAATAGTCGTAGTTGCGCGGCCGGGTCGTCCGCGCCGCTGCGAGATCCGTCTCCACCCGGCGCCGCTCCCGGGACGTGGCGCTCACGGTCGTCGCCGGATACTCGAACCGCAGGGCGTAGATGACATCGGCGCCGCTCGAGTCCGGAGAACCTGCGCTCGCCCGGTAGTCGAAGAGATAGACCCGGCGGTTCGTGAGCACGGTGAGATTCGTCGCCACGGGCGCTGCCCGCGGCTTGAGGAACAAGTGGTTGGCGTCGGCCGCGAACGTGACGCCCTTCGCATCGCCCACCCCGAGGCCGAGGAAGCGCTCGCCCGGAGCGAAGGTGATGTCGATCTCGTACCCGACATACCCTCTCAGGCGATAGACGGCGTCCGGCCGGTACGGAACCACCCGTATTCTCGGGTCGGGCCGCGATGCGCCGAGGAATGATTGCGCGCCGACCGCAACGGCTGCGAGACAGCAGAGGCAGCACGCCGAGAGAAGGGCGACGATGGGCGAATGGCTTCTCATGAAGATTGCTCCTGGACGGCTCAACGGCTCGCTGCCTCCGGCGCCGGGCTCAGCACCTCGGGCTCGATGCCGAGGTCCAGCACTTCGAATCCGAGCGGATTCCATCCGCGGGTGCGCGGGTCATCCGGCGGCTTGCCGTAGCGATACTCGATGCTCGCAATCCAGTGAGTCGCTCTTTCCGGTGCGCCGTCGCCTTGACGCTCGAGGAGCGCAAAGCGCACTTGCGCGAGGTCGGACTCGCCGCTCGCGCGCTTGAAGAAGCTCACCGACTCGATCCGAACCGTCTCGGTGCTCCCGTCCTTGTGCACGTTGAGGGGAGACTGCGGATTTGCACTGTTCCACCTGGCGTACAGCATCTGGTTGAGTCGCGCGGAATTGAACGCGCCGCACTCCTGGTAATCGCTCTCTGCCAGTGAGTAATCGAATCGCTCGCAGACAGTGATGTAGTGCGTGAGGAAGTACCGGGTGACGGCCTCGCCGAGCGGCGCATGCCCGGTGTACACCGGCACCACATCGACCACTCCCGTGGTCTCGTCGACCCTGATGAGGTAGGGCACGACCCGCTTCAACGGCACGAGAAGCACGAGCGCCAGGGCGCTCGCGACCGCGCACAGCCACCCCGCGGCCGCTACGCGCCAGGCCACCGCCACCGCCCGAGAGGCCTGCGCGACCCGGTCGGCATCCCAGGAGGCGGCTTCCTCGAGGTAGCCTTGAAGCGCCTGGTCCCGGCTCATGAGTGGGCCGCCTGCACCGAGTGCGTCCCCGTCAGCGGCGGATCCGAGATCGAATCCGTCGGCATCCACGGGCGATTGATGGGCGTCAGCCGGCGATCGCACCGCGGAGGATGCGCAGCGCATCCGACGAGCGCGAGCAGCAACGCGCAGCCGATGAGAAGATGTCTCATGATGTTCACCCCGATCCGTCGAATGAATCGTCGCTGACCACGGAAGCCGCGGGCGCGCGGCCTCTCTCGTGACGTTTCTTCCGGACGTAGGGCATCGCACTCGCAACGAGTCTCACGGCAGCGTACGCGCCGGACCCCAAGCCGCTCTTGGCCATCGCCCGCGCCGCCAGCGAGCCGCTCAATCCGGTCGCCCGGCCCAGGACGCCGAAGCTGCTGAGCGTCATACCGCCCGCAAGGCCGCCGGCGACGGGCATGATCTGGCGCATGAAGAGAAACACCAGCGCGGTCACCAGCAGCATGTTGAGCACGTCGACCGTCTGTATCGCCGTACCCAGGGCCTGTGTCTGGCGCGCATAGGATGCGACGATATTCAACATGAGCGCCGCCACCATCACCGTGAGGATCGTGATGAGCGCGTAATTGGCGAGCTGGGCGAGCCACGCCTCGAAGAACCTGCGCGTCGCCTCGAAGAGGAGCAGCGCGATGAAAAACGGCCCCAGCGCGAGCAGCACCGAGAGCGCGACACTCGACAGGGCGAGCAGGAACATGGTGTAGACGCACAGCAGCCCCACGAGCAGCCAGGTCACCAGGCCGGCCAGCTTGTAGCCAAGATCGGCCCAGTTACCGTTTCGATACAGCTGATCGGCGACCGCCCCGCCCTCATTCCATATCGCATCGACGGTTTGCACCGGATCGGACGCGCCGACCACCGCAGCGGCGAACTCCGTCGGCGCGTCATAGAACGTGTCGACCAACAGCGTGTTGTAGAGCCAGAGATGCAGTCCCACTCCGAAGATGACGGCGAGCGTCACGATGCGCTTGAGGCCCGCGACGAACGGCTCCTCGATCCGGCCGGTGAGCTGCAGATAACCCCACACCATGACGTATACCGTGCCCAGCGTGACGACGGCCGGCTCGAGGATCGACGCCACACGCGCGGTGTTATCGCCGATGTAGCTGGCGAGCTCGCCGTTCAGCCAGGTCCAGAAGGTGGCGAAAAACTCCATGACTGCGCTCCCGCCATCAGGGCGTCGGCTGAAACCGGGTGGCGAACTGGCCCTGCTCGGCTATCGCCCGCTCCCGGTCCTGCTCCTCGTCCGTCCAGTGCTGCGCCTCGGCCGCCGCCACCAGCATGGCCAGCTTGGTGCGCTCGTTCTCGACCATCACCTGCTCGGCGCCGATCCGGGCATTGAGGTCGAGAATGGCCTTCTGGTCGCTCGCCGTTCCAATGGTGGTGATGAGCTGCTGCAGGTCGGTGAATCGGCCGCTGGCATTCGCCAGCGCCTGGCGCGAGACGCCCTGCAGCAATGCCGCCGTGTTTCGATTCTCGGTCAGCTGCTGCTGCGCTCCCGGGGAGAGCGTGCCGACCTGCTGCGGCGTGAGCACCGCGTCCTCGGTAAGGGCCTGCTGGATCGCGCCCGACAGGGCCGTGTATGCCGAGCTGGTGCCGTTCAGCGCCGCGGTGAGCTGGCTCCAGTCGGTCGGCAGATAATTGCGGTTCGTGCCCGCGAGCAGCTCCTCCATGCCGCGGTCGCCCGTCATGGAGCGCAGCTGCGCCTGCGCGACGTTGAGCGCCTGCTCCAGGTTCTGCACCTCGGTCACGAGCTGCGTGACCGCGGCGACATCGATGACGGCGAACTGGGCGCGCGCCGCTGGAGCGCCCACGATGAAAACGGCGGCGGCGATGAGCAGACGGTGTTTGAGGATCGACATGACAGACTCCTTAATGGGCGCCGGCCCGGGGAGACAGCACCTCGAGCTCCGACTCGAAGCCGTGCAGATCGAGTCGGCAGACGACGCTCTGGTGGCCTTGCTTGACCAGGAAGGCGCGGGCGCCGGGCTCGAGCTCCTCCTTGATGAGAGCGAGCTCGCGGCGGCCGAGACCGAATCCGCCGACATACTCCGCGGGCACGGCGTCCGCGTTGGGAAAGAAGATCTTCGTCGGCGTCTGCTCGACGATGGTGCGGCTGATGGGGCTTTCGAGCACGTCGCCCGCACTCTGGGTCGCGAGGCACATGACGCCGTTCAGCTTCCGCCAGGTCTTGGGCCCCTCCTTGGCGAAGCCCTCGAAGGCGGGATCCGCGAGCAACCGCCAGAACTCGTCCATCCAGCACACCAGCCGGCGGCCATCGAGCATCTGCCGCACGAGATGGAAGAGATACAGGGTGACCGGCGCGCGCACGACGTCGTTGTCGAGGAACTCCGTGACGTCGAAACCGATCACGGCCTGGCCGTCGAGCCGCCGGATCACGGAGTCCTCCGGATTGTCGAATGCCCAGGCGTACGCGCCTTCCGCCGCCTCGCACCATCGTCCCAGGCGCGCGTGCAGGCCCTCGGGATCGGTCGGGTCGAGAAACTCGGCCAGCCGCGACAGCCGCCGCGCGCCTGGCGCAAGCGACAACGCCCCGCGCAGCGCCTGATCGAGGTCCTTCTGCTCGCGGACGTTGAGCGCACGCGCGCCTGGAGCCCGCGCCAGCAGCTGCAGCCAGCCGCGCAGAAACTCCGCATGGCCGGGACCCGCCGGCAACTGCAGCGGGTTGAAGCCGGTGGCATTGCCGTTGCGCAGTGCCAGGTATTCGCCGCCCAGCGCACGGACCAACTGCTCCAGTCCGCGATCCTTGTCGAGCACGACCTGCGTCGCGCCCTGCCGCGCGAGCATGGCGACGAGGAAGCCGATGAGCACGGTCTTGCCGGATCCGGTCGGCCCGCAGATGAAGGTGTGTCCCGCATCGCGGCGGCTGCTGCCGTCGGACGGATCGCTGGCGTGCAGCGAGAAGTGGTAGGCCGAATTCGCCCGCGTCGGAAAGAGCGCGAGTGCCTCTCCCCAGTGATTGCCCTGCGCGCGCCCCGCGGGGAAATTGTGGAAGGGCGCCATGGCGGCGAAGTTGCGCGAGGTGATCGGCGCCTTGCGGGGCCGCAGCGAGAAGTTGCCCGGGAGCTGCGCCCAGAAGGCCGCCTCGAGGGCGAGGTCCTCGCGCGCCACGGTCATGCCGGTATCGGCGAGCATGGCGCGCGCCTGTGCGACGCAGTCGTTCAGCGTGCGCAGCCGCTCCTCCGCCGGCCGCCCCTCCGGCACCTGGTCGGGATCGGCCAGCACCTGGAGCGTGAAATGATGATCCCCCATCACGAACTCGTTGCTCGTGAGCGCATCCAGCGCCTCGCCCAGCTCCTCGGCCTGCGAGACCGCGAAATCGCCGGCATTCGCCATCCGGTTGATCTGGCGCGCGAGCAGCGCCTGGCTGCTCGCCTTGGAGAGAAACGCGAAGGAATGGGTGAGCACGAAGGCGAATCGGGCGCTCAACAGGCGGTCCAGCATTCCGACAGCGGTGGGCGTGGGATACTCCTTGATGCCCAGCATCGCCCCCACGCGAGTCCCGGTCGGCTGCCGGTACTCGACGGTCTCGCCGCCGAAGCAGACCCGTGTCGTGGCCATCGCGGCGCTCAGCGGACCGCGCGGCAGCGCCATGGGCTGCCGCTCGCCGTTGACGAGCAGCGCCAGATACTCGAGCAGCGACGAATGCCAGCGTCCGCAATGCTGGTAGCAGCCGAGGCTCTCCGGCTCGTACCTCGTGAGAGAGGCGCGCAGCGTCTGCGCGATCTTGCGGCACGCCTCCAGCGCATCCGCGGTCTCGAGCCGGGAGCTCCCGGGCTGCAGCCGCCTGATCGCGCCCGACAGCAGGCCGGCCGCCCGGCCCGAAGCCGGCCGGTAGAGCACCGCGAGATAGAGCTCGTTCACCATGAGGACCTCGCCCGCGAGCCGCTGCCGATATCTCTCGTGGAGCGCAGCGGCAAACCCGGCCGCGGCCTGCGGTAAAACGGGCACGCACTCGCGGCGGCGGATGATGTGGGTCCAGAGGGCGAGGCCCGGGCCCGCGAGGTTCCTCCAGAGGACGTTGCGCCGCTCGTAGAGGGTGTTGAGCGAGTCGATATCGGCGCTCTCGAAGCTGACTCCGCCCAGGCGAAAGACCTGCAGGTAATCGCCGCAAGCGGTCCTGACCACCTCCGGCGCCACATGCGCCGTGTAGGGAATGTAGCGGTCCGCGGTCAGCTCGCGCCGCAGCGCGGCGCTCCTCCTTGCGCTCAGCATGGCGTCGGCCTCCGCGCAGCGCCGGCGCAGGTCACGGGCGCGACGTCGCAGCGGCGTCTCCCCGACGAGCGCGCGGGATCGAGGGCAAGAGGGCTGTAGCTGCTCGCATGCCACCACCGCCCGTTGGCGAGCAACGCCGGCAGGCGCGTCCTTCCCCAGAGGAGCAGCAGGTCGAAACAGCGCGCGTCGCGGCCGCAGAGCAGCACGCTCGCGCCGTGAATCGGCAGAGCGACGAGCAGCGTCAGCAGGTTTCTCGTGGCGAGAAACGCCTCGAGCGTGAACACCAGGTTGAAGAGCAGCGCCGAGTAAGTCACTCCCCAGCGCATCGGCGGCCGGGTCGCGCCGACGAAGAGCGGATCGGCCGCGAGCCCGCGTGTTGCCCTGTCCATTGCCGTGCCTCCATCAAACGCCGAACATGCTGCGCACCCAGGAGACGATCTGCGGCGCGCCGAAGGCGATGGCGATGCCCAGAATCGCCCCGACGCACCAGCCCCACGAGATTCGATTCGCCATGGCCATGCCCCCGAGCACCATGACCAGGATGATGGCGATGGGTGTCAGCCAGGCGAGGATGTTGCTCTCCAGCGCGGTCGCGCCGGTCAGGAACGGCGACGTTTGCGCAAGCGCCGGCTGCGGCAGTGCCAGCGACAGCGCCGTCGTCACGCCGAGCCACAGGGCCAGCGCCAGGACGGGGGCAAGGGCGCCCGGGAGCGCGCGCGCGGCGATTCTCGCGATTCGATGCGACATGATCGGTCTCCGTTGCCGTCAGGCGCCGGCCGCGAGCCGCTGCGGCTCCTCGGGCCGTCGGGCCGCCCGCTCCTCGCGCTTCGCCTTCCCCGGAGCGCCGAAGCGAAAGCCCTGGACGACGAAGCTGTAGTCGTAGTGCCTCTCTCCGTCCTTGTCCGTCCAGTTGTCGGCGCGCACCTGCGCATCGACGATGAGCTGGTCGCCCTTGCGCGCGGTGCGCGCGATCGTCTCCCCGAGCGGGCCGAAGGCCGTGAACCAGATACTGGTGGCGATCTCCCGCGCCCCGCCCTCCTCGTCCTTGCCCGCGTAGTCGTTGCCTATCAGGCAGAACTTCGCATAGGTGCGGTCGCCCTTGACCGTGAGCTCGGGATTGCGCGAGAGATTGCCGATGGCGGTGAGCGTGAAGCTGTTCATGGCAGGCTCCTGTGTTGGCTGCGTGTGCCGGATGGCACGGTGCACAGTCTAGGGACGCCCGTTGGGATTGGAATCGCATTTGCCTGCGTGTTTGGATAGAAACGCGCATCCCCTCCCTGGCGGCGGCGCGCTATCCTCGAGTCGACAGCCCGATCACGCGGAGGAGATTCCCATGTCCCTGGTCAACGAGCCGGGCGATGATGCCGCCGTCGAGGAATGCATCGAGGAGCTGGAGGAGCTGATCATGAGTCTCGACCGATACCCGCCGGCCGCCGTCGCGGTGGCGATGGGCACTTGCCTCGAAGGGCTGCTGGGCGCGCTGCTCGACGAGCGCCGCTGCACGGCCGCGGAGGTCGGCGAGCTGCTGCGGGAGATCGAGTCCGGTGTCCTGGAGGCGCCGCCCGGAGAAGGCGCGCCTACATATAAAGAATAACTGTTCAGTCTACCTGTTAATCTGCTATGCTTCGGAGCATGGCAAGGACTCGGAATCTCGACGTCGGCGACTTCGCGCAGACGATCGGCCGCCTGGTGCGGCAGATGCGCGCGGCCGCGGCGCAGCATGAGCTGTCGCTGACCGAGTCGGCCGTCCTGGCGCGGCTCGGCCGGGACGGCCCCGCCACCACGGCGGAGCTTGCGCGCGCCGAGAATATGCGGCCTCAATCCATGAGCGCGGCCATCGCCACCCTCGAGGAGCGCGGCCTCGTCGGACGCAAGCCGCACCCGAGCGATGGGCGTCAGGTGAACGTCGTCCTGACCGACAAAGGCGCCGCGGTGCGCAGCAGCGCCAAGGAGCTGAAGCGCGCCTGGCTCGCGCAGGCGACGGAGGGCCTGCAGGACGAGGAGCGCCAGGTCCTCGCCAGGGCCGGCGAGATCCTCAAGCGGCTGTTGGAGCCATGAGCACGCGACCGCGCTTCGCCCGCAGCCGCTCGGGATCGCCGCTGGCGTCGGTCGCCCATACCTGGCGGGCGCTCCGCCACCGCAACTTCAAGCTCTTCTTCTTCGGGCAGAGCACCTCGCTGATCGGCACCTGGATGACGCGGCTCGCGACGGCGTGGCTGGTCTACCAGCTCACCCACTCCGCGCTGCTCCTCGGCGTGGTGAGCTTCTCCGGTCAGATCGTCTCCTTCATGCTGGGGCCGTTCGCGGCCGTCTGGGTGGAGCGCCTGGAGCGGCGGCGCCTGCTCGTCTGCACGCAGGCGTGCGCGGCGCTGCAGTCGCTCGCGCTGGCGGTGCTCACGCTCGCGCACGTGATCACCCTCGGCGAGATCATCGCGCTGATGGTCTTTCAGGGCCTGATCAATGCCTTCGACATGCCGGGCCGGCAATCCTTCCTCGTGCAGATGGTGGACGACCGCGCCGATCTCGCCAACGCCATCGCCATCAACTCCTCGATGGTCAACGCCGCGCGGCTGGTCGGTCCCGCCATCGGCGGCCTCATCATTGCGGCCTTCGGGGAAGGCTGGTGCTTCCTGATCGACGGCGTGTCGTATTTCGCGGTGATCGCTTCGCTCCTGGTGATGAGGCTGCGGCCGTTGAGCGGCCGCGGCCGGGTCCAGGCCGGCCTCCTCGAGGAGCTGCACGAGGGTTGGGACTACGTGCGCCGCTGCAGGCCGATCCGCACCGTCCTGCTGCTCCTGGCGCTGACCTGCCTCATGGGCTGGCCTTACTCGGTGCTGCTGCCCGTGTTCGCGGGCAAGGTGTTGCACGGCGACGCCCACACGCTCGGCTGGCTCACCGCCGCGGCGGGCGCCGGAGCTTTCTGCTCCGCCCTCGCCCTCGCGATGCGCAAATCGATCCGCGGACTCACACGCACGCTGCAGGCTGCCGTCGTCATCCTCGGCGTCGGCCTGATTCTCTTCGGCCTGTCGCGCACCCTGTGGCTGTCGCTCGCCCTGATGCTGCTGGTCGGATTCGGCCTCATTCAGGCCGCCGCCGTCACCAACACCATCGTGCAGTCGCTGGTGCCGGACGACAAGCGCGCACGCGTGATGGGCTACTACACCATGGCGTTCTTCGGCGCTGCGCCCTTCGGCAGCCTCATGGCCGGCGCGCTCGCGCAGCGCATCGGCGCCCCCGATACGGTCATGCTGACCGGCGCATTCTGCCTGGTCGGCGCCGCCTGGTTCACCCTGCAGCTGCCGAAGATCAGGCCCGAGATGCGCGCCAGCTACCGCGAGCGAGAGCTGTCCGCGGCAGCCGCGGTGGCTGAAGAGGCCGGCGAAGCCGCGGCGTGAGGTTGCCTCTTCCGTCTGGCCGCCCGCCAGGCGAGCGCCAGCATGCCGCAGCCGAAGACCAGCAGCACCACGCCCCACCAGAGATTGATGTCGATCCCGAGCGAGCGCCGGTAGATCGCCGGATTGCTGAGGAGTCCGTAGCCTGCGAGCAGCGCGCCCAGAAGAGCGAACAGGCTGCCGATCGGAATGCGGATATCGAGTCCCATGGGCTCACCGGAAAATGAAGTTGAGAATGATCGCCCCCGCGAGCACACAGGCGCCGAGCACCGCCGGGCGCGTGTACCAGCGCGCGCCGGCCGGCGCGTGCAGCCGCGGCGTGAGCGAGTAGACGAGGCCGGTCAGCTCCCGCTCGGCGCGGGGGCGGGTCACGAGGCTCACCGCCACCGTGACGAGGAAGCAGACGCCGAAGGCATAGATCGCGGTCCAGAAGTTCTGCGCCATCTGGCTGGAGTAAAGGTGCAGCACCGCGATCCATCCTCCCTTGATGCCGGTCGCGCTCCCCACGGGCAGCGTCAGGCCATGGTGCACGGCCGCCGCCACGGTCCCGGCGATGAGCCCGAAGAATGCCCCGTGCCCGGTCGATCGCTTCCAGAACATGCCGAGCAGGAAGGTGGCGAAGAGCGGCGCGTTCACGAACGCGAACAGGAGCTGCAGGAAATCCATGATGTTGTTGAAGTGATTGGCCGCATAGGCCGCCGCGATCGACAGGCCGATGCCGGCCACCGTGGCGATCCGCCCCATGCCGAGGTAATGGCGGTCGCTCGCGCCGTGACGGATGTAGGCCTGATAGATGTCGTAGGTCCAGACGGTGTTGAAGGCGGTCACGTTGCCCGCCATGCCGGTCATGAAACTCGCCATCAGGGCCGTGAGCCCGAGCCCGAGAATGCCGTTCGGAAAGTAGTGCCCCAGCATGAGCGGGATCACCATGTCGTAATTGAGGGAGCCGTCCGCCTTGTGCGGCAGCGCGAGGCCGCTCACGCCGCCGTGCACCGTCGCGGCGATGGCGATCATCCCGGGGAGGATGACGAGGAAGGGAAAGAGCATCTTGGGCACCGCGGCGATGAGCGGCGTGCGGCGCGCCGCCTCCATGGAATCGGCCGCCAGCGCCCGCTGCACGACCAGAAAATCCGTGCACCAGTAGCCGAAGGACAGCACGAACCCGAGTCCCATCGCGATGCTGATCCACTCGACCCCCATGGGGTTCGACGCGGGACTGCTCATCACGCTCCAGGTGCTCGTCCAGGCATCCGGCGCAAACCCGCGCGTCACCGCCACCTGCCGCAACCCCGTCACGAGGCCATGCCAGCCGCCCACATCCTTCAGCCCGATGAAGACCAGCGGCGCGAAGCCGAAGACGATGAGGAAGAACTGCAGCACCTCGTTGTAGATCGCCGAGGTCAGCCCGCCGAGGAAGATGTACACGAGCACGATGAGCGCAGAGAGGAGCACGCTGGTGGTGAAATGCCAGCCGAGGAGGAGGTTCAGGAGCAGCGCCATCGCATACATGGAGATGCCCGAGGAGAAGACGGTCATCACCGCGAAGGAGATCGCGTTGAGTCCCCGGGTCTTCTCGTCGAAGCGCAGCTTCAGGTACTCCGGCACCGAGCGCGCGCGCGAGCCGTAGTAGAACGGCATCATGAAGATGCCGAGGAACACCATCGCCGGGATCGCGCCCACCCAGTAGAAATGGCTGGTCGCCATGCCGTACTTGGCGCCCGAGGCCGCCATCCCGATCACTTCCTGGGCGCCGAGGTTCGCCGAGATGAACGCGAGCCCGGTGATCCACGCGGGAATCGCCCGCCCGGAGAGGAAGTAATCGGTGCTGGTGCGCATGTAGCGCTTCAGCGCCGCGCCGATCCCCAGCACGAAGGCGAAATACACCCCCATGATCGTCCAGTCGATCGCAGCCGGATGCACGGCAACCCTCCGCCAAAAGCGTGCATCATATCGACTGCCGCGGCGGCGGGTCCGGGGAAACGCCGGAGCGCTCAGTTTCAGCGGCCGGAGGGCTGACGTTCGCCCGCGGAAGGGGATGGCGCCGCACCGGCGGGCGCCGCCCGCGCAGCCGGGGGCGGCGAGAAATGCGGCTGGGAGATCTGGCGCTCGGGCGGCGCAAAGCGTTGCGTGGGAATCTGCCGCCCGGACGGCGCAAAGTGTTGCAGGGGAATCTGGCGCCCGGGCGCCGCGTAATGCTCCTCCGGCATAGGCCGGCTCCGAGCCCAAGGCGGACGATCGGCTCTGGGCGCGCCCGCCGGCCGTTGCAGCACGCGCTCGCGGATCAGCATGTCAGTGGCGAGACGCACCCGCGCGGCAGGGACGTTCGGCTGCAGGCGCGCGAGATCCGCCACGGGCAGCGGCCGGCCGCCGTTGGCGCGAATGGCCGCCTGTTCCCTCGCGAAGGAGACGGGCGCGCGCGGCGGAGCCAGCCGCACCACCACCGGGCGATTCAGGATGGCGGGCGGCGGAGTCCGGGCGAGTCTGCCCGCACTCGCGCCCAGAACACTTTGCCGCACGGGTGTGATGGCGGGCGCGGCGGTCGTTGCCTGGAAGCCGACAGCCTCTCGAAGAGGCAGGATCACCCGGTGCGGCGCCACGGGCTGCGCGAAGATGAATACGCGGCGCGGCACGACCGTGACGGCGCCCGGGACCTCGCGGTTGGCATAGGCATCGCCCGGCCCGAGCGGGAACCAACCCACCCGCGAGCCCGCCCGCGCGCCGATCCACGCGACCAGAGCCGGCGCATAGACCGACCGCGTCCCGCGGCGCGCCGGAATCCAACACCAGCGCCGATTCCGGTAGCCCCAGCGGCCGTAGTGAAACGGCGCAAAACCCCAGGGCTCCTCATCGACCCAGGTCCAGCCCCAGGGCGCAACCCAGACCCAGCTCCCCAGCGTGTACGGCGCCCAGTCCGCGGCGACGTCCGGGAACCAGGCATAGCCCCAGTCCGGCGTGTCCTCCCAGGAGCCGTAGGAGCTCAGATCATCCCCTCCGACCGTATCCGGAGGAACGTACTGCTGCGCGACCGCGGCCTGTTGCTCCTCCTGCCGGTCGCGCTGCAGCGACCACTCATCCAACTCGTCCGGAGCGCCCAGCATCGCGTAGTCCGCCGTCAGCGCGCTGACGCCGGTGAAGGTGACGCTCTGCTGCGAAGCGACGGGAAAGGACAGTCCGTCGCCGGTGACGAGGGCCGCGCCCTCATCCACCTTGACGATGGTCGTGTCACCGGAATCGCTCACCTCGAGCCGGTAGATACCGGGCTGCTCCAGGGTCACGGCGAGGTTGGGAGTGTCGATCTCGTCCTCCTCACCGGTCGCGAGCGAGCGCACGTGAACGATCACCGTCCCGGCGGTGGCCTGCATCTGCGCGGTCTGATCGTCGAGGTTGAGGAAGGAGAAGCCGGTCGTGCTGCCGAGGCGGATGACGGCATCGCCGATATCGAGCTCGGCACGGGAATCCTGGTCGGTCCAGAGCCTGTCGCCGATGGTCAGCGGACGGTTGGGGACGGCGCCCGTCCAACTGGTGGTACCCGCGGGCTCGAGCGATACGCTGCCTTGCGCGTCGCTCAACCGTGCAACACGATCCGGCGGGCTGGCCCCGTCCTGCGCCAGCGCCGTCCCGATGGCGCCGAGGCACATCAGCATCGCCGCGGCAGCCCCGCCGAGGATCGCCAGAGGTCGCATTCTCATGCCCACATCCTCCGATTCCCTTATAGGCGCAAGGCTCTGAACACCGGGTGAACCCTTGATGGACTCGTTTTAATGTACAGCTTTTGCTTCGATTCATGTACGGTCCGCCATGAGAATTGATCTTTGGCCTCCGGCCCGATACCGTGCAGCCCCATGAAAAAAAGGGCGCTGCTGCTGGCGACTGGCGTGATCGCTTCACAAGGAGTGGCGCACGCCCTCGGCGTCAGCCCCTACCTGCCGTTGAACCTCGACCCCGAGGTCGAAACCCAGGTGGAGCGGGTCCTCATCCTGGGTGACGAGCCGGTCATGACCCGCCCGATCCCGGCGGCGCTGGTCCTCGATGCGCTCCCCAAGGCCTGCGAGGTCGACCGCCCTCTCTGCGAGAGCGTGCGGCGCTACCTCGATCGCTACATGCATACGACGGGGGTCGAGTTCACCAGCCTCTCGGCCGCCGCAACCGCGGGTAAATCCGATATCACCCTGCCGAACCAGCACGGGGAAAAGGCGCAGAGCCCGTATGAGGTTGCCGCGGCCGCATACATTCAGCCGAGCTCCTACGTGCTGCTGAACGTGGGCGGCGTCGCCTATCAGGGCCGGGCCACGCCCACCGGGACGATGCTCAGCCTCGGTTTCGACTGGGCTCAGCTCGATATCGGCTGGCGCGATCACTGGTGGTCGCCGATGACGGACAGCGCGATGCTGATCAGCACCGAAGCGCCGACGATGCCGTCCATCACGCTGTCGAATTACCGGCCGCTGACACGCCTGGGACTGCAGTACGAGGCCTTCCTCGCCCGGATGTCGGAGTCGGACCGCATCCAGCTCATCAACGGTGACCTGACTCGCGGCTTCCCCAAGATGGGCGGCATGCGGCTCGGGATCGAGCCGGTGAGCGGCTGGTCCCTCTCCGCCCAGCGCGTACTCATCTGGGGCGGCGGCGCCGCCGGCGGCCAATCCGTATCGGACATTTTCCAGGCGTTCGTCGATCCCAACAAGGCGCAGACCACGGGACTCGGCGCCGGCAGCGCGGCCATCGGCAAGCAGGAAGCGTCGTTGACCAGCCGGTTCATCTTCCCCGGCCGCGTGCCGTTTGCCGTGTATTTCGAGTACGCCGGCAACGACACCATCGCGGGACACCCGCCTCTCATCGGCAAGGCCGACCTCTCGGCGGGGGTCGATTTTCCGCTCATCGGCCCTTTCAGCCTGATCTACGAGTTCGACTCGTGGTCACCCACTTGGTACGTGCATACATATGAGCCTGGCGTCGAGACGGGATACCCCGACGGCATCACCAACTATGGTGACAGCATCGGCAACTGGTTTGGAGATCAGCGCGTCCTGGCGACGTCCAGCACCATCGCCGATCAGGTAGGCGGCCAGAGCAACATGCTGCGCCTAGGCTGGGAGCCGTCATTCGGCGGCCTCATGCAGCTTCAGCTGCGGGCGCTGGTAAACGAGGACCACACGCTCTTTGCGCTCTATCAGTACAAGAACGAGTACCTGGGATCGCTGAGCTATTCGTACCCGTGGAGGGGCTACGCGGTGGGCGCCGAGGTGGATGCCGGCCGGGACGTCTTCGGCAGCAATTATCTGCGGCTCGAAGGCTACCTGCGCGACGGCGATGCGTTGCTGCGCGGCGGCGATGATGATTCCGAGACCGCCGCCTTCGCGGGCGACCGCCCGGCGGGAGACGAGCTCTACGTGAGCGCGGGAGCGGACTATTCCCGCACCTACATCAACATGCACGTCATCAAGGCCTACTACACGGCATGGAGCGCTGGACCGTATTTCGCCCTCGGCGCCCGACGCGAGGTATCGACGCACCAGGACCTGGGTGTCGCGGTGGAGGCGGATGACATCGGCGGGCGCTCGCTCCTCAGCGTCCGCATGCTCGACTACCGCTACCGGTTCAACGGGCCGCTCGCACTCAACGCGTTCTTGGGTGCCTCCCGCCTTCCGGAGGGGACTCCGGCCTACGGAGTCTATGCGGGAGCGGGCGTGCAGTGGCGCAACGTGCTGCCAGGGTGGGACGTCGGTCTCGACTACCGCGCCGTCGTCGACGCGGAGCGGGAGCGGGACCTGCCAACCGACCCAGAGCCGCTGGCCACCGCAAAGCCAGACGCCATCTACAGCGTCACCGGCTTGACGCTATATCTATCTCGGAAGTTCTGACATGAGCGGCTCGAAGCCCCACTTCCTGTAGATCGGCCGCGCCTGCGCGCTGGTGATGAAGGCGAAGTAGCGGGCGGCAGCCGCATCGGCACGGCTCGTGAGCGCGGCCGGATACACGATGGGGGAATGGCTGTCGGCGGGAAACTCGCCCACGATCCGGACCTGCTTCTCCACCAGGGCATCCGTCCGGTAGACGATCCCGAGCGGGGCGTCGCCCCGGGCGACATACTCGAGAGCCGCCCGGACGTTCTCAGCGCGAACGAGGCGGGCCGCAACACCGCTCCACACGCCGAGCTTCTCGAGCGCCTGCTTTGCATAGATGCCCGCCGGCACGGAGTCCGGATCCGCCACCGCGAGGCGACCGTCCCCGAGCAGGCGCAACAGGTCGAACCCGGGCCCGATGCTCACCCGCAGCCTGCGGCTCGCCGGCGCGATCAGCACCAGGGCGTTGCCGACGACGTCCCGCCGGGAACCCGGCTGCAGCAAGCCGCGTTGCTGCAGGTAGTCCATCCACAGCAGGTCGGCCGAGAAATACACGCCTGCGGGCGCTCCCGCCTCGATCTGCTTGGCCAGGGTGGAGGACGCCGCGAGCGAGGACGCGACCTGGATGCCCGTCCGCGCAGTGAATGACTCGTCGAGATCCCCGAGCACATTGGCCAGCGATGCCGCAGCAAACACCAGCACCTTGCCGGAGCCGCCCGCGGGCCGCGCGGCCGCCGTCCCCAATGAGACGAGCGTCGCAATTGCCCCCATCATCCACGATCGCCGCTGCATACCGGAACCCAGTCGAGGTTTTTGAAGGGGCTTAGCGATAACAGGACTCCGCGCACTTCGCAAGTGGCGCCGTTGCAGTATCCTCCGGAGCATGCGAACGGACTCCCTCGCGCCGTTCCTGGCGGCACTGCTGCTCCTCACGGCGCCCCAGGCCGCCGCGGCGGCGCGATCCCACGCGAAGACCGCGCATCCCATCCCCTCGGATGCGCAGCTCGAGCGCCTGGGCGCCGTGGTCGGCCGGATCGAGATCGACAACGAGAACATCTTCGATCTGGAGAACCCCAAGGACGACCAGTGGCTCTTCCGGATCGCCGACCGCCTGCACCCGGTCACGCGTGAGCGGACCATCCGCGAGCAGCTCCTTTTCCACACGGGCGAGCGCTACTCGCGCCATCTGCTCGATGAGTCGGCGCGCATCCTGCGCGCCAATCCCTACTTCTACGACGCCTCGATCCGGCCCGTCGCCTATCACGACGGCAAGGTCGACGTCCTCGTGGTGACCCACGACGTCTGGACTCTCAATCCGGGATTCGACTTCTCGCGCAGCGGCGGCACGAGCACGTCCGGCGTCACGGTGGAGGATAACAACACTCTCGG
>JASHVV010000120.1 GCA_030044385.1 Gammaproteobacteria bacterium | reverse complement strand
ACTGTGTGGTTCCCGAACTCCCGGAGCTCCCGATGGCCATCGCCCCCGACAGCATCGTCACGATCCATTACACCCTCAAGGACGATGCGGGCACGGTCATCGACAGCTCCGCCTCCGGCGAGCCGCTCGCCTACCTTCACGGTCACGGCAACATAGTCCCCGGGCTGGAGCGGGAGCTGACGGGCCGCGATGTCGGCGACAAGCTCAGCGTGCGGGTGCCCCCGGCGGAGGGCTACGGCGAATACGACAAGAGCCTGGTGCAGAGCGTTCCCCGCCGCGCCCTTCGCGGCATCAAGGACGTGCGCCCGGGCATGCATCTGCACGCCCAGACCGAGGCGGGCCCGCGCACCGTGACGGTGACACGGGTGGCGGGCGATATGGTCACTCTCGACGGCAACCATCCGCTCGCCGGCCAGCACCTCAACTTCGACATCCAGGTCGAGGACGTGCGCCAGGCCACGGAGGAGGAGCTGTCACACGGGCACGTGCACGGACCGCACGGACACGACCACGGCTGATGCGACCGAGGGTCCTGACATCCCCCAACAGTTCGGTCCGCGGCAAGGCGCTGCGGCTGCATGGCACCATCGCCCGCGACATCGGCGTACGGATCGTCTCCGGGCGCATCGCGCCCGGGCGGGTGTTGAACGGTGAGATCGAGGCGAGCGAGCGCCTGCAGGTGTCCCGGACGGCTTATCGCGAGGCCGTGCGCATCCTGGCGGCCAAGGGCCTGATCGAATCCCGGCCCAAGCTCGGCACGCGCGTCAGCGAGCCGCGCCACTGGCACCTCCTCGATCCCGATGTCATCTCCTGGATTTTCAGCGCCACGCCCGACGCGCGGCTGTTGAGCGGACTGTTCGAGCTGCGCACCATGGTGGAGCCGGCGGCCGCCGCGCTGGCGGCGCGGCGGCGCGCCGCGGAGCACCTGCAGGCCATGCGGCGCGCGCTCGACACCATGGCCGCGCGCTCGCTCGCGGTCGAGGCGGGTCAACAGGCCGACTGCGCGTTCCACACGGCGCTGCTCGAGGCCTCGGGCAATCCGTTTCTCGCCTCTCTGACGAGCGGCGTCGCCGCCGCTGTCACTTGGACGACGATCTTCAAGCAGCGCAAGCGGCCGCTGCCCCGCGATCCTCTTCCGGACCACGAGCGGGTGTATGAAGCGGTGGCAGCGCGCGATCCGGCGGCGGCGCACGCAGCCATGGCGGAGCTGGTGCGGCTTGCCCTGCTGGACACGACCGGCGACGGGCCGGTCAGCTCACGAGCGGCTCGTCGCTCAAAGCGCCGGTCGGGCGGCAGCCCCAGACCGCATAGAAGAGGATGAAAAGATAACAGGCCCACGGCAGCAGGTACGAGAGCTGCAGACCGATGTGGTCGGCGAGCGTGCCCTGCAGCTCCGCGAGCGCCCCGCCCGCGATGGCCATGATGAGCAGCCCGGAGCCCTCCTCCGTCAGCGGGCCCAGGCCGCGGATGCCGAGCGTGAAGAGGGTGGGGAACATGATGGAGTGGCAGAGCCCGACGGCGATGAGACACCACATCGCCGCATGCCCGCTCGAGGTGATGGCGATCCCCGCGAGCGTCAGCGCGCCGATGCTGGCGGCCGCGAGCAGCCGGCCGGGCGATATCCGGCGCAGCAGCCAGGCGCCGACGAACCGGCCGGCCATGGCGCCTCCCCAGTAGAGCATCGTGTACTTCCCCGCCTGCTCGTGAGTCAGACCGCCGATGTCGGGCCGCGAGATGAAGTTGACCAGCGTCGAGCCGATGCCGATCTCGCAGATCATGTACAGCACGATCGCCGGCACGCCGAGCACCAGATTGCGGTGCCGCCAGAGGCTGTGCCGCGACCGCTCGGCGCGCGCCGCGCGGCGTGTCTCCCGGCCGAGATCGGGCAGATGCACCCGCCACACGAGCAATGCCAGCGCGAGCAGCACGACCGCGATCAGGACGTAAGGCAACTCCACCGTGTGGATGTCCGCGGCCCGCTGCTTCGCCGTGAGAGTCACGGCGCCGTGCACCGTGCCCGAAGCGCTGCGGCCGAAGATGAGGTAAGCGCCGAAAAGCGGAGCGAGCGTGGTGCCGAGCGAGTTGAATGCCTGTACCAGGTTGAGCCGGCTGGACGCCGTCCGGGGCGAGCCGATCACCGCCACGTAGGGATTGGCCGCCACCTGCAGCAGCGTGATGGACGACGCGAGGAGGAACAGCGCCACCAGGAACATGTCGTAGGATTGCAGGATGGCGGCCGGGACGAAGACCGCGGCGCTCGAGGCCATGCCGAGAAGCCCGAGCACCACGGCCAGCTTGTAGCCGGTGCGCTCGAGGACCTTGGCCGCCGGCAATCCCATGATGAGGTAGCCCAGGTAGAAGGCGAGCTGCACGAGCAGCGACTGCGAGTAGTTCAGCCCGAAAGCCGACTTGAAGTGCGGCACCAGCGTATCGTTGAGGACGGTCGCGAATCCCCAGATGAAGAACACGCCCGTGAGCACCACGAGCGCCGCGGTGTAGCTCTTGCGCACTGTCATGGCGGACATAGATATCGGCGGGGTCGGCGGCTGTCAAGCGCGTCGTGCGATTTACTCAGACAAGAGCCGGGCGCCTGGTCTATCATCCCGCCGGCGCGTCCGTAGCGGCCTCGGGGTGGGAATCTACATGTCTTTGCGACTCTTGCAGGTGGAGCTTGCCGGCCGGGGGAGAGGCGTGGCCGCTCTCGATGAGGACGGCCGCGCGATGCGGCTCGACGGCATCGCCTCGACGTACGAGCTGGCCGGCCAGGCTCTCGCGCAGGGGCTGTCGCTGGAGCAGGCGGCCCGCCGCCGCATGACGGGGGAGATCGTCGACATCGGCGGCGGCAGCCCGGAGGTGCGGCTGTTGGCGCCGATCGATCACCCGGACACGGCGCACCTGTATCTGACCGGCACGGGGCTGACGCATCTCGGCTCGGCCGAAAGCCGCGACCGGATGCACGCGCTCGCCGCCGGCGGCGGCGCCCAGACCGACTCCATGCGGATATTCCTCGAGGGACTGCAGGGCGGCAGGCCGCCCGCGGGGACGGCCGGCACGCAGCCGGAGTGGTTCTACAAGGGAGACGGCGCGAGCATCGTGGCGACCGGCGCGCCGCTCGAGTCCCCCGCCTTCGCCCTGGACGGCGGCGAGGAGCCCGAGATCGCCGGCATCTATCTCATCGACCCGCAGGGCCTGCCGGCGCGGCTCGGGTTTTGCCTCGCCAACGAGTTCTCGGACCACGTGACGGAGCGGCACAATTATCTCTGGCTCGCGCATTCCAAGCTGCGCCAGGCCGCGCTGGGGCCGGAGTTGCGGCTCGGAGCGCTGCCCACCGACATCCGCGGCATGAGCCGCCTCTACCGCGGCGGCCGCCTGGTCTGGGAGAAGCCCTTCCTCACCGGCGAGTCCAACATGTCGCATACGATCGCCAATCTCGAGCATCATCATTTCAAATACGCCAACTTCCGGCGCCCCGGCGATGTGCACGTGCACTTCTTCGGCACGGCGACGCTCTCCTTCGCCGACGGCGTGCGCTGCGAGCCGGGTGACCTGTTCGACATCAGCGCGGACGCGTTCCGGCTGCCGTTGCGCAACCGGCTGGCTCAGGCCGCCGCGGTATCATTCGTACCGGTACGGTCCCTATAACAAGCGGGAGAGCGACCACGATGTCATGGCTCAGAACGATCCTGATCACGGCGCTGTACGCGGGCACGATCGCTGCCATACCGGCTGCCGGCGCCGCCCAGGCGCACCGCGCGGCGTTCGGCACCCTGTCGGACGGCACGCGTATCGACGCGGTGGACCTCAGCAGCCGGGCAGGCGTGCGGGTGAGGATCATCACCCTCGGGGCGCGCATCCAATCGCTCTACACCCCGGACCGCACCGGCAAAGCCGGCGACATCGTCCTGGGGTTCTCGAGCCCACAGCAGTATTTCGACGACGGCAACTACTTCGGCGCCACGGTCGGCCGCTTCGCCAACCGCATCGCGAAGGGCCGCTTCACGCTCGACGGCCATCCCTATCAGGTTTCCGTCAACGATCATGGCAACAGCCTGCACGGCGGCACTCGCGGCTTCGACAAGCGCGTGTGGAAGATCGACTCCATCCACGGCGGCCGCAGCGCCTCGGTGGTGATGTCGTACGTGAGCCCGGACGGCGAGGAAGGCTACCCCGGCACCCTGCACGTGACCACCACCTACACGTTGTCGGACCGCGGCGAGCTGCGCATCGACTACCGGGCGACCACGGACAAGCCGACGATCGTGAACCTGAGCGGGCATTCCTACTTCAATCTCGCCTCCAGCCCCGCGCACTTCTCGACCATGCCCGATCGGCTGCAGATCAATGCATCGCACTACACACCGGTCGACAGCGTGCTGATCCCTACCGGGGCCATCGTCCCGGTCGCGGGCACGCCCTTCGACTTCCGCAAGCCGACGCCGATAGGGCTGCACATCAGCGACGGCAACGATGCGCAAATCCGTTACTGCCACGGCTATGACATGAACTTCGTGCTCGACGGCCGCCCCGGCACTCTGCGGCTGGCCGCACGGGTCGAGGATCCCCGCTCCGGGCGGGTGCTCGAGGTCTACACCACGGCGCCCGGGGTCCAGTACTACTCCGCCAACGCCCTGAACGGCACCGTCGTGGGCAAGCGCGGTATCGCCTATCGCCAGGGAGATGCCGTGGTGCTCGAGCCGCAGGACTTCCCCGATGCGCCGAATCACCCCAACTTCCCCGCCGCGACGCTCGTTCCCGGCGCCACTTACCACAGCGTCATCGTGTATCGGTTCTCGGTGTTACGGTAGCGCTACCATCTCTGCTATCATGCGCCCCCTCGACCCAGTACCCGGAGGGAGTTGCGCATGACGATCCGGTCCCGCACCTGGCAGCCCGCGGCGCTGCTGGCCGGCCTGGCGGTCCTCGCCGGCGGCGCGCATGCCCAAGGCGCCGCCACGCCCGCCTACCTGAACACCAGCCTCCCGCCGCAGGTCCGCGCAGCCGATCTGGTGCATCGCATGACGCTGCCGGAGAAGGCTTCGCAGCTCGTCAACGCCGCTCGCGCCATCCCGCGCCTGGGGGTGCCCGCGTACAACTGGTGGAGCGAGGCGCTCCACGGGGTGAAAGTGGACGGCACCACGGAGTATCCGGAGCCCATCGGACTCGGCGCCACCTTCGATGCCGCCGGCATTCACGAGATGGCGCACGACATCGGCATCGAGGGGCGCGTCGTCCACGAGGACGCGCTGCGCGCCGGCGGCTCGACGATCTTCCACGGACTCGATTTCTGGTCTCCCAACGTCAACATCTTCCGCGATCCGCGCTGGGGCCGGGGACAGGAGACCTACGGCGAGGACCCCTACCTCACCGGACGCATGGCGGTCGCCTACGTCACGGGGATGCAGGGCTCGAATCCGCGCTACTATCTCGCGATCGCCACGCCGAAGCACTTCGACGTGCATAGTGGGCCCGAGCCCACGCGCCACTTCGCCGACGTCGACGTCAGCAAGCACGACATGGAGGACACCTATCTGCCGGCGTTCCGCGCCGCGATCGTGGAGGGCCATGCCGGGTCGGTGATGTGCGCGTACAACGCCATCAAGGGCGAGCCCGCCTGCGCGAACCGGTTCCTGCTGCAGCACACGCTGCGGGGCGCGTGGCAGTTCCAGGGTTACGTGGTCTCGGACTGCGATGCCGTCACCGACATCTTCCAGTTCCACCGCTTCCGGCCTACCCAGGCGCAGGCGTCGGCGATCTCCCTGGAGCGCGGGATGGACAACGAATGCGCCGACTTCGGGAACCTCAGCCCGGCCGCTGCCGCGGGCGACAGCGACTACCGGCCTTATGTCGAGGCGGTGCAGCAGGGGTACCTGTCCGAGAGCGCGCTCGACACCGCCCTCATCCGCCTCTTCACCGCGCGGATCCGCCTCGGGATGTTCGATCCGCCGTCGATGGTCCCCTACAGCCACATCCCGCAGAAGGAGCTCGACAGTCCGGCACACCGCAAGCTGGCGCTTCACCTCGCCGAGGAATCGATGGTGCTGCTGAAGAACGACGGCGTGCTGCCGTTGCGGCACGTGAGGCGCATCGCCGTCGTCGGCCCGCTGGCGGACCAGACCGAGGTCCTGCTCGGCAACTACGCGGGCACGCCGACCCACACGGTGAGCTTCCTCGAAGGGTTGCAGGCCGAGTTTCCCAAGGCTGACATCACTTACGTGGCGGGGACCCCGTTCCTCACGGGGGACCAGGAGCATCCCACCTTCCCTGCGAATGACACTCCCGATCCTGCCGCGATCGCGGCGGCGCGCCAGGCCGATGTGGTCATCGCCGTCGTAGGCATCACGAGTCATCTCGAACGCGAGGAGGCGCCCATCGACCTGCCGGGATTCGTCGGCGGCGATCGCACCAGCCTCGCGATGCCCGCGCCGGAGGAGAATCTGGTGCGCGCCGTGGCGGCCACCGGCAAGCCGCTGGTCGTGGTGCTGATGAACGGCAGCGCGCTCGCCGTCAATTGGGAGAAGGCGCATGCCAGCGCCATCCTGGAAGCCTGGTATTCCGGCGAGGAGGGAGGAGCCGCGATCGCCGCGACCCTGAGCGGCCGCAATGACCCGGCGGGCCGGCTGCCGGTCACGTTCTATACCGGTGTCGACCAACTGCCCAAGTTCGAGGACTACTCGATGGCGGGCCGGACGTACCGCTACTTCGACGGTCAGCCCCTCTGGCCCTTCGGCTACGGCTTGAGCTACACGACCTTCCGCTACGGCCACCTGACTCTGCCGGCCGGCTCGATCGCGGCCGGTGCGCCGCTGGCCGCCTCGGTGAGAGTGACCAACACCGGCAAGGTGGCGGGTGACGAGGTGGTGCAGCTGTACCTGAAATTCCCCGACGTGCCGGGCGCGCCGCTGCGGGCCCTGCGCAGCTTTCAGCGCATCCACCTGAAGCCGGGCGCGAGCCAGGTGGTCAGGTTCCGCCTGGGCCCGCGCGATCTCAGCATGGTCACCGAGGCCGGCGACCGGATCGTCGCCCAAGGCACCTATGGCGTGTCGGTGGGCGGCGGTCAGCCCGGGACCGGTGCGCCGTCGGTCAGCGGCACGTTCCAGGTGAGCGGTCAGATCGAGCTGCCGGAGTAACCGGGCGAGGCTCACCGGACCGTCGCGCCGCTTTTTCCGTCAACCCGCGGATGGCTCGGTGCGGGAGCGCGACGGCCCGGCAGCCTATCAGTGGCCGCGGTCGTCGCGGTCCTTCGGCGGCGCGCCGCGTGGACGGCCTCCGCTACGGGGTTGCCCGCGTGCTGTGCCCCGTGCTGCGTTGCGCGGTGCTGCACCCCGCGCTCCGGCGCGCATCGCCCGCGCACGCGGCTGCGACCTGAGCTGCTGGTGGCGTTGAGCCCGCGGGCGGGACTGGAACCGCCGTTGCGCGCGGCCGGCGAACGCGATCCGCTGTTGCCGCTGTTGCACTGCCGTGGGGGCGAAGTGGCGCCCGCGCGCAGCGATCATCTGCGCCCGCGTCGGCCGGGCCACCACGCCTCCAGGACCGCCGTTGAAGCTGACATGCGCGTAGGCCGCACGATAGGCAACGGGGCGGTCATACACCGCGAATCTCGGCCCGACATGCATCACGGCGCGGTTGTAGTAGAAGACGCGGCCGCGCCAATATCCGCCCACGTATCCGACGCCGTCATAGCCGAAGCCGTAGTTCACGCCGCCGTAGAACCCGACGTGCGGACCCCAATAGCCGGCGTGCCACAGGTAGACGCCACCCTCCCAACCCCAGTAGCCCGGGGTCCAAAGGAGGCCCGTCTGCGGCGGCAGCACCCAGGTGCCCGGCACCCAGTAATACGCGCCGTCACTCCAGCCCCAGTAGCCCGGGACCCAGAGGTAGCCTGGCTGCGGGCAGGGCGGCTGCACATACACGGGCAGCGGCGGCGGCGCGATGTTGACCGATACGCCGACGAAGACGCCCGCCGAGGAGACGGCGGGCAACGTCGTCAGCGCGGCCAGCGCGAGCGTGGACATGAGAACACGAAGGAATCGGTTGCGCATCGGGGCTTCTCCTTTGCCCTGCAGCGTGAATCGGCGGCGCTGAACCGCCGCTGAACCCGGCGCCCTCAGAACCAACTGTAATTGAAGCTGACGCTGATCCGCTCGCCGGCGACGGGATTGGCGGCAACCTCGTGACGCAACCAACTCTCGAAAAGCAGCACACTGCCCGCTGCCGCGGGCATCGCGACCCACGGCCGGTTTTCCCGCGCCGCCCGGGCCGACCGCGGCGGCGCCGCCATCATCCGCTCGAGCCGCGGGTCTTCGAGCTTCAGCCCGGGAGAGCCGCGAGGCGTCCTGACGTAGTAGGTCCCGCTGATGGTGGACAGCGGATGCAGATGCAGCCCGTGCGCCGTGCCGCGCGGCATGATGTTGACCCAACAGTCGGTCATCGCCAGCTTGCGCCCCGTGAGGTCGAGCTCGAGCGAGCGCGCGAACCGGGCGACGTGCCGGTCGATCGCGCGCTCGAGCGCGGCGAACGTCGGCGACATGCGATGCATGCGATGCGCCGAGCCATAGGACGTATAGCCGCCGGGGTAGCGCTGCGCGGACCACCGGCGGCCGGCCGCGTCATCCTCCCGCAGCTGCAGGCATTCGCGCAGCAGCCGCGCACCGAGCTTGTCGCCCGCCGCAGCGCCCAGGCGCGCCGAGTATACCAGTGTCGGAAAGAGCTTCTGTACCACCATCCCTGGCAGTATAGAGAAGCGGCGACCCGCCCGATATCCAGCGCCTCAGCCCACCCGCTCGAACTGCTGCGATTCCGTGCTGCCTGTCAGGGCCGTGAGGGACGAGGCGCCGCCGGACACGGCCTGCGTGACCTCGTCGAAGTAGCCCGCCCCGACTTCCCGCTGGTGCTTCGTAGCGGTGTAACCGTGCTGCTCGGCTGCGAACTCCTCCTGCTGCAGGGCTACGTAGGCCGACATCTGCCGGGCCTTGTAGCCGCGGGCGAGCTCGAACATCGAGAAGTTGAGCGCGTGGAAGCCCGCCAGGGTGATGAACTGGAACCGATAGCCCATCACACCGAGCTCGCGCTGGAATTGCGCAATCGAGGCATCGTCCAGTTTCCGCTTCCAGTTGAAGGACGGCGAGCAGTTGTATGCCAGGAGCTTGCCGGGAAAGCGCCGGTGAACGGCCTCCGCGAAGCGGCGCGCTTCCTCGAGATCGGGCTTGGCCGTCTCGCACCAGAGCAGATCCGCAAAAGGCGCGTAGGCACAGGCGCGGGCGATGGCCTGCTCCAGACCCGCCTTGACGTGGAAGAACCCTTCGGGAGTCCTCCCCTTCGACGTGTCGATGAAGGGTCGATCGCGCTCATCGACATCGGACGTCAGTAGGTTCGCTGCCTCGGCGTCCGTGCGCGCCACGAGGATGGTAGGCACGTTGCAGACGTCGGCGGCCAAACGCGCAGCAACCAACTTGTTCACGGCCTCTTGTGTCGGCACCAGCACCTTGCCGCCCATGTGGCCGCACTTCTTGGCGGAGGAAAGCTGGTCCTCGAAGTGAACGCCGGCCGCCCCGGCGTCGATCATCTGCTTCATCAGCTCGAAGGCGTTGAGGACACCCCCGAATCCGGCTTCCGCGTCGGCGACGATGGGCTGCAGCCAATCGATCCCCCCGTTCCCCTCGGCATGGTGGATCTCATCCGCGCGCCGCAGCGTCGAATTGATCCGCCGCACGACGGCAGGCACGGAGTCGGCCGGGTACAGGGACTGATCGGGATACATCTCGCCGGCCAGGTTGGCGTCGGCCGCCACCTGCCAGCCGGACAGGTAGATCGCATCCAGGCCCGCCTTCACCTGCTGCATCGCCTGGTTGCCGGTGAGGGCGCCCAGTGCGTTGACGAACGGCTTCTCGTTGAGATAGCGCCACAGCTTCTCGGCCGTGATCCTGGCGATCGAGTACTCCACTGGGATGGTGCCGCGCAGGCGCACCACGTCCTCCGGACGGTAGCCGCGCTCGATGCCGCGCCAGCGGGGGCTTTCGCCCCAGGCGCGCCGCAGCTCGTCTGCAGTCGGAAGCGGTCGTGTCGCGGTCATGATATGGGGTCTCCGTCGCCCGTCAGTCGAGCAGGTCGTACGCGGGAAGGGTCAGGAACTCGTCGAATTCGTCTTGCTTGGTCATCTGCTCGAAGAGCCGGACGGCCGTCGGGAAGACCCCGTTGAGCAGCCTCCCGGGTCCGACCTCGTCGTGGATGCGGTCGATTTCCTCGGTGAGCAGACGATCGAAGCGCTCCGGCGTCACCGCAACGCCGTCGCTGGTACGCGCGCCGTGATGCAGCCACTGCCAGAGCTGCGCCCGGCAGATTTCGGCCGTGGCGGCATCCTCCATGAGGTTGTACAGCGGCACGCAACCCGACCCTCGCAGCCACGCTTCGATGTATTGCACGCCGACGCGGACGCAGCTGCGCACGCCTCCCTCGGTGATCGGCCCGTCCGGAACCTGCAGCAGGTCTCGGGGTGCGACGGTGACTTCGGTCCGCAGCACACCCAGTTGGTTGGGTCCCTTCATGACGGCGTCGAAGGCATCGCGCGCGATCGTCGCGAGACCCGGATGCGCGATCCAGGTGCCGTCATGCCCCGCATTCGCCTCCCGCAGCTTGTCGGCGCGCACCCGCGCCATGGCCGCCTCGTTCGCCTGCGCATCGTCGCGGATCGGAATCTGGGCCGCCATGCCGCCCATGGCATGCGCGCCCCGGCGGTGGCAGGTCCTGATCAGCAGGTCGACATATGACTTGAGGAAGTGCCGATCCATGGTGACGCTGGCGCGGTCCGGCAAGAGGAAATCCGGGCGGTTGCGGAATTTCTTGATGAAACTGAAGATGTAGTCCCAGCGCCCGCAGTTGAGTCCCGCGCAGTGCTCGCGCAGCTCGTAGAGGATCTCGTCCATCTCGAACGCGGCGAGGATCGTCTCGATGAGCACGGTCGCCTTGATCGTGCCGCGCGGGATGCCGAGCGCATCCTGAGCGGCGAGAAACACGTCGTTCCAGAGGCGCGCCTCG
>JASHVV010000119.1 GCA_030044385.1 Gammaproteobacteria bacterium | reverse complement strand
AGGTGATCGACGAAGTACATGAAGTCCTGCGGCGTGCCGTAGCGGGCGCTCGGCGCGAAGTAGCCGGTGACCTGATAGCCCCACGACCCGTAGAACGGATGCTCCATGATGGGCAACAGCTCGACGTGCGTGAAACCCATCTCCGTGACGTAGTCGCCGACGGCGTGCGCGAGCTCCCGATAAGTCAGCCAGCGGTTGTGCTCTCCGGGAACGCGCCGCCAGGACCCCAGGTGCAGCTCGTAGATGGACCAGGGGGCGTCGAGGGCGTTCGCGCGGCCGCGGCTGCCCATCCACTGCTCGTCGCCCCACTCGTACCCGAGGTCCCACACCACGGAGGCGGTGCGCGGCGGCGTCTCGCAGTAGAACGCGAAGGGGTCCGCCTTGTCGACGGTGTAACCCGCTTGTCGGGAGACTATGTGATACTTGTAGAGCGCGCCCGCCCCCACGCCGGGTACGAAGGCTTCCCAGATCCCGGAGGAGTCGGCGCGCGAGGTCAGCGGGTGGGTCGTCGGATTCCAACCGTTGAAGTCGCCCACCACCGACACGGCGGCGGCGTTCGGTGCCCAGACGGCGAAGTGGGTGCCCGCCTCGCGATCGGGGCGGCGCGGCAGCGGATGCGCCCCGAGCTTCTCGTAGGCCCGCACGTGCGTGCCTTCGCGAAAGAGATAGATGTCGTGGTCGGTGAGCAGCACTTGGCGAGTTTAGCAATTCCCATACCCATATGTTCACTGGCCCAAAGTCGCCTGCGGCGCTTTGGGCGACCGCGCCCCTTGGCTCGCGCGGCCTCGCGGGCCAGGGAACGGCCCTGGCCCGCTTACCGGTATGGCGGTTGACGTGATGGGATCCATTGGCCGGCCCATCGTCATAGCCCACCGCGGGGCGAGCGGGTATGCGCCGGAGCATACTCTGGCCTCCTATTTCATCGCCATCGAGCAGGGCGCCGATTACATCGAGCCGGACCTCGTCATGACGCGCGACGGCGTGCTCGTGGCCCGGCACGAGAACGAGATCGGAGGCACGACCGATGTCGCCGCGCGGCGGGAATTCGCCGGGCGGCGCACGACGAAGGTCATCGACGGCGCGAGCATCACCGGTTGGTTCACGGAGGACTTCACGCTCGAGGAGCTGAAGTCGCTGCGGGCCCGCGAGCGGATCCCGGAGCTGCGGCCGGCCAACACGCGGCTCGACGGCACGCTCGAGATACCGACGTTGGAGGAGATCCTGGCGCTGGCGCGGGGAGTGGAGGAGAAGCGGCGGGTGCGGGCGCGGGAGTCGGGGCAGCCGCCGCCGGCGCCCATCGGCGTGTACCCGGAGACGAAACACCCGAGTTACTTCGCGGCGCTCGGCCTGGCCATGGAGGAGCGGCTGGTCGCGGCGCTGGAGCGTTACGGCTATCGGGGGCCGGACGGGCGCGCGTTCCTGCAATCTTTCGAGACCGGGAATCTCCGGGTGTTGCGTCGGCTGACGCAATTGCCGCTGGTGCAGCTCATCGAGGCGGCGGGGGCGCCGTACGACCTCGTCGCGGGAGGCGATTCACGCACGTATGCCGACCTGGTGACCCCGAAGGGGCTGGAGGAGATTGCCACGTATGCCTCGTGCATCGGGCCGGCGAAGTCGCTGATCATTCCCCGGGACGGGGACGGGAGGCTGACGCGGCCGACCGCGCTGGTCGCGGATGCTCATGCTGTGGGGTTGAAGTTGCATCCGTGGACGTTTCGGGCGGAAAGCGCGTTCCTGCCGGCGGGGTTGGATCTGGAAGCGGAGCTGCGGGAATTTCTGGCTGTTGGGATTGACGGGTTCTTTGCGGATCAGCCGGATGTGGGAGTGCGGGCCAGGGATGCGTATGTTGTGTCAGGACGTACGGAGCGCATCACAAAATGATCCCTGGCCAGAACGCCGTGAATCCGTCCCTGGAGGCTCGCGGATCGCCGTCCTGGCGATCAGCGTCTGGCCAGGGATCATTTTGCGCTGCGCTCCTTTCGGGCGGGGATACGGGCCGGGAAGGGGGTTAGATGGGTTGGGGGCGCTTGCGGCCGACCAGGGTGAGGGGTGGGGCGGGGGCGGCGGCGAGGAGCGCGCGGGCGCGGGCGGTGGCGGACTTGGCTTCGGCGGCGGCCGCGGCGGCTTCGACGGGCTTGGCGAGGAGGAAGCCTTGCACGGCGATGGGGCCGCAGTGCGCGAGGAACTCGAGCTGTGTGGGGCGCTCGACGCCTTCGGCGACCACCTGCAGGCCGAGGCCGTGGCAGAGGGTCACGATCGAGCGCACGATGGCGGCGGAGCGGGGGTTGGAATCGATGCCTTCGACGAGCATGCGGTCGAGCTTCACGCGGTTGATCGGCAGCTGCTCGAGCGAGGTCAGGGAGGAGTAGCCGATGCCGAAGTCATCCAGGGCGATGGAGACGCCGGACTCGCGCAGGCGCCGCAGGGCGTCGATGGTCGCGCTGCCGGTCTGCAGCACGGTCTCGGTGAGCTCGAGCTCCAAGGCGCTCGCCGGCAGGCCGGCGCTCTCCAGGGCGGCGGCGATGTGGCTCACGAAGTCGCTCTCGAAGAACTGCGGCGGCGACACGTTGATGGCCACGCGCGCATCGCTCCAGCCGGCGGCGCGCCAGCCCGCCACGGTGGCGGTGGCCGAGCGCAGCACCCAGCCGGTCAGCTCGTGGATGAGGCCGCTCTTCTCCGCAATGTGGATGAACTCCGTGGCGGTGGCGATCCGGCCGTCGGGCTTGCGCCAGCGCAGCAACGCCTCGAGCGCCGTGACCTCGCAGCCGCCGAGCGCCACTTCCGGCTGGAACATGAGCAACAGCTCGCCGGCCTCGACCGCCTGGCGAAGCGCCTGCTCCAGCCGGAACCGCTGCGCCGCCGCGTCATAGAGAGCCGGCCGATAGAGCGCGTAGCGATTGCGGCCGAGCTCCTTCGCCCGGAACAACGCCACGTCCGCCGCGCGCAGCAGCCCTTCCGGGTCGTCGGCGTGATCCGGAAAGAGGCTCGCGCCGACGCTGGCCGTCGTCGCCAGCGCCCGGCCCTCGATGGTGAGCGGTTGCTGCAGGGTCGCGACCAGCGCGGCGGCCCGCCGCTCGACTTCGTCGACGGTGCGCAACTCCTCGATGAGGAGGGTGAATTCGTCGCCTCCGAGCCGCGCGACCAGGCTGTTGGGGCCGGCCGCGGCCTGCAGCCGCTGCGCGATGCCCTGTAGCACCTTGTCACCGTAGTTGTGTCCCAGCGTGTCGTTCAGGGACTTGAAGTTGTCCATGTCGACGAAGAGGAGCGCCGCGCGCCGCCCGGTCTGCCTGGCCCGCGCCAGCGCGCCGGCGAGGCGTCCCGCGAGCTGCCGGCGGTTGGGCAGTTGAGTCAGCGGGTCGTGGTGGGCCAGGTGGTGCAGCTGTTGGGTGCGCTCCGCGACGTGCCGCTCGAGCTCCGCCTGCTGGGCGCGCAGCTCGGCTTCCGCCTCTGAGATGCGGTCGGCCATGGTGTTGAAGGACGCGGCCAACTCGTCGATCTCCGCAGAGCCGCCGCGCGGTGCCCGCACGTTGCGGTCGCCGCCCGCCAGGAGACGTGTCGCGGCCGTGAGCCGCCGAACGGGCAGGCTGATGCTGGCGATGAGCAGCACCGAGACGATCGCCATGACTACGAGGACCGCCAGTCCGGAAGCGGTTACTGTCTGCTCGGCGGCTTCGGCCGAAATCGCCGCGTGACGAGCCGCTTCCAGCAGTCCCTGCCGCGATGGCGCCTGCAGCTCACTCTGTACTTCCTTCGTGAGCACGCCGCTCTGTTGCAGCAAGGCGCTGCGGGCGGCCAGATCGCGGGCGTCGAGGCGTCGCAGGTCGCGCCGCAGCCGGGCCGCGCGCTCGAAATCCGATTGCACGACGCCCACCCACACCTGCCCCGGCGAGCGGGAGAGCTCCGCGGCGTGGGCGTGGAGCACCGCCTCGAAGGCGCGCTCGCGGGCGGCGGTCGCACCTGACGAGTCGTCGCTATAGCGGACGGCATCGATTGCCGTCGCGAGCGCGGAAAGTGACGGTCTGGCGATGACCTGTCCATGAATGGTGAGCCCGGTGCCGCCGGCCGTCGCGACGAGCTGATGGACGCGGTCGAGGGCCTGCCAACGCTGCTCGCGCCATTGCCCCTCTTGCGCGGAGTCCAGAGCGAGCTGGCGGCCATCCTGGATGTGGGCCAGGAGCTGCTCGCGCAGCGCGCGGGTGGCGGGGGTCAGCTCCGGCCGAGGTGTCCCGTCGAAGTACAGCTCGACGGCTCCTTGGAGAGCATTGCCCGCGGCGGAGAGCGTCCGCAGGTTGCCGCTGCTGTCGGACTCCACCTCCCCTCCGACCGCGCGGTCGTAGGCACTGAGCTGCTCGAGGATGACGCTGGCGCGGTATGCAAGCGGCTCATGCCGGGTCCGCATGCTCCGTACGGCCTCCACGGCGGCATGGGTGGTGCGTGTCGCCAGCACGTGCGCGACGACAACGACCGCAGCCACGGCGGCGAGACCCAGGGTCAGTCGGGTGCCGATACCGAACCGCGGCCGCAATCGGCGCCGGTCGATGTGCTCTGTCTCACGCATACGACATAAGCCGGGGCTGTTGGCCCGACTCGGCCAAGCCCGCCTCCGAGCTTGAGCTCGTAGTCTGAGCACAAATGAGCCGCGTGTCCGTGGCGGGCATCGCAGATGGGCGGCAACGCCCCATTCTGACGGCCAAACGGACGCGGCGATTGCCTTATACTAGCCGAATGCCGGAGAGCAGGGCCAATGACCGAGATCGCTGACACATTCGACTCTGCCTTCACCAAGGCCGTCGATCTGGGCAACCGGCTGGCCGACAAGGACAGGGACGCCGACCTCTGGGACATTGCCGATGGGCTGCTCGCGGGCGCCTTGCAATACTGGCTGTACTCGCGCCAGCCCTGCGGCGACCCGCGCTGCCAGGACTGCATGCCGATCAGTACCGCGGAGGGCCGTATGGCGGAGTTGCGGCGGCTGATCGACCAGCTGGCGTCGGAAAGCGAATATTTCCACACCCCGACCGACGCGAACGCGGGCCGGGCGTAACCCTCTGCCGCAATTGAGCCTGAATCCCTTGACACCACCCCCGGGCGACCCGATCGCGGCGGAAGTGGTCATCGTCGGGGCGGGTCCCTGCGGCCTGTTCCAGGTGTTCGAGCTCGGACTGCTCGGCATCGGCGCTCACGTGGTCGACTCATTGGCGCATCCCGGCGGCCAGTGCACGGAGCTCTACCCGGACAAGCCCATCTATGACATCCCGGCGCTGCCGGTCTGCGGCGCGCAGGAGCTGGTCGATCGGCTGATGGAGCAGATCAAGCCTTTCAACCCCCAGTTCCACCTCGGCCAGGAGGTCGTCCATTTCGCGCGCCGCGAGGATGGCCGGTTCTCCATCGGCACCGCCACGGGCACGCGCTTCGATGCCGGCGCGGTGGTGATCGCGGGTGGGGTCGGCTCGTTCCAGGCCCGGCGGATCGGCATCGAGGGCGCCGAGGCCTTCGAGGGCAAGGGCCTGCTCTACCGCGTGAAGGAGGTCGGCGCCCTCGAGGGCAAGCGGCTCGTCGTTTTCGGCGGCGGCGATTCGGCGCTCGACTGGACGCTGGAGCTGGCGCCGCGGGCGAGAAGCGTGACGCTCGTGCACCGGCGCCCGGAGTTTCGCGCGGCCCCGGCCTCGGTGGCCAAGATGAAGGAGCTGGTCGCGGCCGGCCGCATGCGCCTGTTCGAGGCGCTGCCGCATTCGCTGATCGCCGCGGACGGGATGCTGGGGGGTGTCAACATCAGGACGGCGGACGGCACGATGCACGCGCTCGAGGCGGATCACCTGCTGGTCTTTTTCGGCCTGCATCCGAAGCTCGGCCCCATCGCCGAATGGGGCCTCGAGCTCGAGAAGAAGGCGCTCAAGGTCGATACGGAGAAGTTCCAGACGAGCCTGCCGGGAGTCTTCGCGGTGGGCGACATCAACACCTATCCCGGCAAGAAGAAGCTCATCCTGTCGGGATTCCACGAGGCGGCGCTGGCCGCGTTCGGCATCCAGCACCACCTCTTTCCGCAGAAGCGGCAGTTCCTCCAGTACACCACCACCAGCCCCATCATGCACCAG
>JASHVV010000013.1 GCA_030044385.1 Gammaproteobacteria bacterium | reverse complement strand
GTGCTGGCCGGCGCGCAGACCGGCACCGGCAAGACGGCCGCCTTCGTCCTGCCCGTGCTGCAGGCGCTCGCCCAGGGGCCCGCCGGGCGCGCACCCCGGGCGCTCGTCCTCACGCCCACGCGGGAGCTGGCCGCCCAGGTGGCGGAGAGCGCCCGCCAGTACGGCCGGCACCTCGAGACGCGGGTCTGCGTGGTCTTCGGCGGTGTGGGCATCAACCCGCAGATCGATGCCCTGCGCGGCGGCTGCGACCTTCTGGTGGCCACTCCCGGACGGCTGCTCGATCTCGCCGGCCAGCGGGCGGTCGACCTGCGCGAGGTGCGCCACTTCGTCCTCGACGAGGCGGACCGGATGCTGGACATGGGCTTCATCCACGCCATTCGCCAGGTGCTGAAGCTCCTGCCCGAGCGGCGGCAGAACCTGATGTTCTCGGCGACCTACTCCGACGAGATCCGCGACCTTGCGACGCGCCTGCTGCGCGACCCGGTGACCGTCGAGGTCGCGCCGCGCAATGCCACCGCCGACCGCGTGGACCAGCGGGTCTACCGCGTGCCCAAGGAGCACAAGCGCCATCTGCTGGCGCACCTCATCCGCGACGGCGGCTGGCACCAGGTGCTGGTCTTCACCCGGACCAAGCACGGCGCCAACAGGCTGGCCGAGCAGCTCGCGGGCGCCGGCATTGCGACCGCGGCCATTCACGGCAACAAGAGCCAGAACGCGCGCGTGCGCGCGCTCGCGGAGTTCAAGGCCGGCAAGATCACGGCGCTCATCGCCACCGAGGTCGCGGCGCGCGGCCTCGACATCAAGGAGCTGCCCTTCGTGGTGAATTACGAGCTGCCGAACGTGCCGGAGGACTACGTGCACCGCATCGGACGCACGGCCCGCGCCGGTGGCGCGGGCTGCGCCATCTCGCTGGTGGCGCCCGACGAGGCCCCCTTCCTGAAGGACATCGAGCGCCTGCTGCGCCGCTCGCTGCCGCTCGCCGCGACTCCCGAGTTCGCGGTGACGGCGGACCCGCGTCCGGCGCCCCGGCCGGCCGCGCAGCCTGCGCGCGCCTCGCAGCCGAGACATCAGGCCGGCCCGAAGCATCCGGCCGGCCGCCACTCGCGCCCCTCCGGCCGCAGCTTCGGTGCGAACGCCGGCCGCCGCTTCGGCTCCCGCGGCTGAGCGAGTCGGCGTAGCGGCCCTCAGCGGGCGCCAGCTCCTCGGGTGCGCACGGGCCTCGGCGGCTTCGTGAAGTCGCCGACGATGTCGAGAATGACCTGCGCGCCGTTCTCCAGCAGGTGGGCGCGGAACGCCGCGGCGATGGGCGAGAGGATCCTCTCGCGCAGGTGAATCACGTACCAGTCGCGCACGATCGGCAGCCCCACGACGTCGAGAATGGCGAGCTTGCCGGTCGCGACCTCGAGCGCGATGGTGTGGGATGAGATGAAGCTCAGGCCCATGCCGGCCATCACCGCCTGCTTGATCGTCTCGTTGCTGCTCACCTCCATCGAGGCGCGAAACGGCACCCCGCGCTCGCGGAACACGTGCTCCATCGAGGCGCGCGTGCCGGAGCCCTGCTCGCGGATGATGAAGCTCTCGCGGGCCAGGGACCTGAGCGGGGTGCGGTGGCGCCTGGCGAGGGGATGATCGGGCGCGGCGATGATCACGAACGGATGGCGGGCGAAGGGCTCCGCCGTGGTGTCGAGCTCCCGCGGCGGGCGTCCCATGATGACGAGGTCGAGCTCGTTGGCGCCGAGGAGCTTCACGATCTCCTCGCGGTTGGCGACGGTGAATTTGATCGTCACCTCGGGATAGGCCGGCGTGAACGCCGAGAGCAGCGTGGGGGCGAAATACTTGGCGGTGCTGACGGCGCCGAGCTTCAACTCGCCGCGCTTCAGGCCGCGAATCGCCGCCAGCGTCTCGCCCGCCTCCCGCAACAGCTCCGTGATCTGGGTCGCGTAGCGCAGCAGCTCCGTCCCGGCGGGCGCGAGGCGGATCTTGCGGCCGATCTGCTCGAAGAGCGGCATCCCGACCTCCTCCTCGAGCAGGCTGACCTGTTGCGACACCGCGGGCTGCGTCAGGTGCAGCTCGCGCGCGGCGCGCGTGAAGGAGAGGTTGCGGGCCACCGCCGCGAATACCCGTATCTGCCGGATGGTCACGTTACGCATTCATAAGATCTCCTTATGAAGAGGACAACAATATCTAACTAGACCTAATGATAATCAAGTCCCACGATGGTCCCGCGAATGCGCAGCAGGCGGAGAGCTCAGCCAATGAAAGCCAACGTGATTGCCACCGACGAGCACAAACGGGCCAAGACCGGCGCGGCGCGCTACCGCCCCGGGGTGCTGAAGTACGCCCAGATGGGCTACTGGAATCCGGACTACGTGCCGGCGCCCACCGATGTACTGGCGCTCTTCCGGATCACGCCGCAGGACGGCGTGGAGCCCGAGGAGGCCGCCGCCGCCGTGGCGGGCGAGTCCTCCACGGCCACTTGGACCGTGGTCTGGACCGACAGGCTGACCGCCTGCGACCGCTACCGGGCGAAGGCCTACCGGGTGGATCCCGTTCCGGGCGCCCCGGGGCAGCATTTCGCCTACATCGCCTACGACCTCGATCTCTTCGAGCCGGGGTCGATCGCGAACCTGAGCGCCTCGGTCATCGGCAACGTCTTCGGCTTCAAGCCCCTCAAGGCGCTGCGGCTGGAGGACATGCGCTTCCCGGCCGCGTACGTGAAGACCTTCGCCGGGCCGCCGACGGGCATCGTGGTCGAGCGCGAGCGGCTCGACAAGTTCGGCCGGCCGCTGCTCGGGGCGACCGTGAAACCCAAGCTCGGCCTCTCCAGCAAGAACTACGGGCGCGTGGTGTACGAGGCGCTGAAGGGCGGCCTCGACTTCACCAAGGACGACGAGAACATCAACTCGCAGCCGTTCATGCACTGGCGCGACCGCTTCCTCTACTGCATGGAGGCCGTGAACCGGGCGCAGGCCGCCACCGGCGAGGTGAAGGGGACGTATCTCAACGTGACGGCCGGAAC
>JASHVV010000118.1 GCA_030044385.1 Gammaproteobacteria bacterium | reverse complement strand
CGCACGCACGTGCTCATCGTCGATGACGACCAGGAGCTCTGCTCGATGCTGATGGAGTACCTGGGGCCCGAGGGCTTCACCGTCGAGACGGCGGGCACGGGCTCCGCGGCGCTCGAGCGGGTGGGCCGCGGGGCGCTCGATCTGGTGGTGCTCGACGTGATGCTCCCGGAGCTCTCCGGGTTCGAGGTCCTGCGGCGCCTGCGCTCGGCCAGCCGGATCCCGGTCATCATGCTCACGGCCCGCGGCGAGGAGGTCGATCGGGTGATCGGCCTCGAGCTTGGCGCCGACGACTACCTGGCCAAGCCCTTCAGCCCGCGGGAGCTGGTGGCCCGCATCCGGGCGGTCCTGCGCCGCATGGCGGTGGACCCCCAGCCCGTGGCGGGGGCGCTGGATTGGGGGCCGCTGCGCCTCGACCTGCGCGCCCGGCAGGCGCAGATCGAGGGCCAGGACCTGGAGCTCACGGCAGCCGAGCTCAGGATCCTGGAGCTTCTGGTGCGGGCCGATACCCGCACGGTGAGCCGGGAAGACCTGATGCTGCAGGCGCTCGGCCGGCGGCTGCTGCCGACCGACCGCAGCCTCGATACCCATGTCAGCAATTTGCGGCGTAAGCTCGGGAAGCGGACGGACCGGGTGTCCCTGCAAAGCGTGCGGGGCTCGGGGTATGCGCTGGCTCTGAAATGAACTCCCTGTACTGGCGGATCTTTCGATCGTTCTGGCTCGCCATCGTCCTCATCCTGGTGGGGACGGTGACGGTGGCCGTCAGCGCGGCCATCCAGCGCCGGGACGAGCAGCCGTGGGTGATAAGGGGTCAGCTCTTCGCCCAAGCGGCTGACGCATTCGAGGACGGCGGGGGCGAAGCGCTCCACCAGTGGCTCGCGAACCTGTCCACGGACCCGGCGTTCTCACGCACCTTTGTCGTCGGACCGAACGGCCGTGATCTACTGGATCGGCCGCTTCCGCATCACCTGCTGGTGCCGCTGCAGGGGCGGACCAAGGGCGGCAAGAAAACGGTGCGTACCGGCGCCATCGCTCCGATGGGGGGCGCGCTGGTGCTGGTGTCACCGGACGGCAGCACCTACCACGTCATCGTTGGGCCGCTGCACGAGCGTCCGCTGCTCTTCGGTGAGCTGGAGCTGCCCGCGGTCGCCGCCGCGACGCTGGCCATCGCGCTGGTGGTGAGCACGGTCATCTGCTTCTTCCTGACGAAGCATCTCGTCGGGCCGATCGATCGCCTGCGCCAGGCCACGCGGGAGATGGCCGCGGGCGACCTCAGCGTGCGCATGCTGCCGCGGATGACGGGGCGTCAGGACGATCTGACGCTGCTCGCTGCCGACTTCGACACCATGGCGGAGCGGGTGCAGAGGCTGCTCGAGTCGAAGCAGCAACTGCTGCGTGACGTCTCGCACGAGCTGCGCTCACCGCTTACCCGGCTGCAGCTCGCGTTGTCCCTCGCGCGGCGGGAGGATGGCGGCGTGGAACGGCAACTCATGCGCATCGAGCGCGAGGCCGACCGCCTGGAGCAGCTCATCGCGCGGGTCCTGACCCTCGCCCGGTTGGAGCGTCCAGCAAGCGCCTTCAAGGGCGTCCCCGTCGACGTTGGCAGGTTGCTGGAGACCATCGGGCAGGATGTCGCCATCGAGGCGGAAGCCCGAAACTGCACGATGTCCGTCCATGCGGAGGCGGGGTTGGAGGTCGGTGGCGACCCGGAGCTTCTGCGCAGCGCCTTCGAGAACGTCATCCGCAACGCCGTCCGCTACGGCCCGTCAGGCTCCGCGGTTGCGGTGACGGCGAGGCGTCGCGACTGGATCGAGGTCACCGTGCGGGACCACGGACCCGGCGTTCCCGAGAAGGACCTGAAGCTGATCTTCGAGCCGTTCTACCGCGTCGATGCCGCGCGCGACCGCGCGGTCGGCGGCGAGGGCCTCGGCCTCGCCATCGCCGCGGGCGCCATCGCCATCCACGGCGGCAGCATCGAGGCCCATAACGTCCCGGACGGGGGCCTGGAAGTCGCCATGCGGCTGCCGGCGCTGCAGCGCGACACGAAGGAAACGAGCCCCGCGGCTGCGGAAGCGGCTTAGCTATCGCTCGAGCAAAAAAAACCGCCCCGCAGTGAGCAGGGCGGCAGGCCTCCTACGGTGCTCGCGCGTCAGCCGATACGGCCGGGCAAGTATTGCCGGCGCTGCCCGAGTCTCAGGGAGGGGGAAGTCTCGGGCCCAGCCGGCACACCGGGATCACAACGCAGTCGTGTGTGCCTCAATCCTCAGTGAGTTCGACGCACGAGCCCGGCGAAAGTTGATCGGGTTGACGTTTCTTTGGATTTCTCGAACTTCGTTACCAGACTGCTGCCGGAGCGAAGCCCTCGGCTCAGGGAATGGACTTGCTGCTGGTGCTCGAGAGGGCGCTCACCGCCCCGCTGGTGGTATACGCGGCCATGGCGAAGTACCACGTTCCGCTCGCGAGACTGCGGTGAGCGATGCGGAGCTGGATCCATCGCTGACCGAGATCACGATGTTGGAATAGGTCCCCACCTGGGTTGTCGTGGGGGTGCCCGAGACAGTGCCGGTGGCGACGCTGAAAGTGGCCCAGGATGGCAGGTTCTGTACGCTGAACGAGAGCGCATCGCCATTGGTATCGCTCGCCTGCGGCGTGAAGGTGTACGCCGTGCCGGCGGTGGCGATGGTGGCGGGCGTGCCGGAAATGGTGGGTGGACTGGCGGGTGCGGAGACCGTGATCGAGAAGGCGGGAAGCGAGGCGCTGGCCGAGCCATCGCTCACCGAGATCACGATTCTCGAGAAAGTGCCGACGCTCGCGGTCGTGGGAGTGCCCGAGAGCTGGCCGGTGGCGGTATTGAAGCTCGCCCATGCCGGCCGGTCGGAGATCGAGAAGGTGAGCTTGTCACCGCTCGGTCCGCTGGCGGTCGGTGTGAAGCTGTAGGCA
>JASHVV010000117.1 GCA_030044385.1 Gammaproteobacteria bacterium | reverse complement strand
TTACCTTTTGGCTTACCTTTGGCTCACCTTTGCCTCACCTGTGGGACCTTCAGACGCCATGAAAAAAGCGATGTCCAAGAGAAATGCGTTCTACGCCCAGTCCGGCGGTGTGTCCGCCGTGATCAATGCATCGGCCTGCGGCGTCATCGAGACGGCCATGCGGCAATCGCGGCACATCGGCAAGATTTACGCGGGCCGCGACGGCATCGTCGGCGCGCTCACGGAGGATCTCATCGACGTCGGTCGCGAGAGCCCCGCCATCATCCGCGGACTCAAGCACACGCCCGCCGGGGCCTTCGGCTCGGCGCGTTTCAAGCTGAAGGGCCTCGAGCAGAACCGCGCGGAGTACGAGCGGTTGATCGAGGTCTTCCGCGCCCACGACATCGGCTACTTCTTCTACAACGGCGGCAACGATTCGATGGATACGGCCCTAAAGGTCTCGCAGATCGGCGAGTCCCTGGGGTACCCGATCACCTGCGTCGGCGTGCCGAAGACGGTGGACAACGATCTGCCGCATACCGACTGCTGCCCGGGCTTCGGCTCGGTGGCCAAGTACGTCGCGGTCTCCACGCGTGAGGCGGCCATGGATGTCGCCTCCATGGCGCGGACCTCGACCAAGGTATTCGTCTTCGAGGTGATGGGACGCCACGCGGGGTGGATCGCGGCGGCTGCCGGCCTCGCCGGCCGAAAGGCAGGCGAGCCGCCGCACATCATCCTGTTGCCCGAGGTACCGTTCGACCGCGAGCGATTCCTCGACAAGGTCAAGCAATCCGTGTCCACGGTCGGCTACTGCGTCGTGGTGGTGTCCGAGGGCACCGCGTATCCGGACGGCAAGTTCCTGGCGGAGGCCGGCACGCGCGATGCCTTCGGCCATGCGCAGCTCGGCGGTGTGGGTCCGGTGGTGGCCGAAATGATCCGCGAGGCGCACGGCTACAAGTATCACTGGGCGGTGGCGGACTACCTGCAGCGCTCGGCGCGCCACATCGCCTCCAAGGTGGACGTGGAGCAGGCGTATGCCGTGGGCAAGGCGGCGGTCGAGCTGGCCGTGAAAGGCGTCAATGCGGTGATGCCGGTCATCGTCCGCAAGTCGTCCCGCCCCTACAAGTGGACCGTCGGCCACGTTCCCCTGGTCGACGTCGCCAATGTCGAAAAGAAGCTGCCCCGGGAATACATCACCGCCGATGGATTCGGCATCACTGACGCCTGCCGGCGTTATCTCGAGCCGCTGGTCGCGGGCGAGGCCTATCCCCCTTACCGGGACGGCCTGCCCGAATATGTCCGCATCAAGGGCATCTCCGTCCGCAAGCGCTTACGCACAGAATTCAAGCTATAAGACGCATGGTATAGTTCGCGCCCTTTTTTGTAGCCCTTCCGGGTCCAGGGGAATAGCCGATGGATGCCACCACGTGGCTGTGGGCCGCTATTGCGGCCGGTGTGCTCGCCGTCCTCTACGGCATCGTATCCATGACCGCGATCCTGCGCCTGTCTGCGGGTAATGCCCGCATGCAGGAGATCGCCGCTGCCGTGCAGGCCGGGGCGAAGGCCTACCTCAACCGCCAGTACAGCACGATTCTCATCGTGGGCATCGTGCTCTTCCTGATCCTCGGCTTCTTCCTCGGCTGGCCCACCGCCGGCGGCTTCGCCATCGGCGCCATCCTCTCGGGCGCGACCGGCTATATCGGAATGAACATATCCGTGCGCGCCAACGTCCGCACGGCTGAGGCCGCCACGCAGGGCCTCAATGCCGCCCTGTCGGTGGCGTTCCGGGGCGGCGCGATCACGGGCATGCTGGTCGTCGGGCTGGGCTTGCTCGGCGTCTCCGGATACTTCGCCATCCTGCGCCACCTGATCGGCAACGCGCCCGCCCTGCACGCGCTGGTGGGCCTCGCCTTCGGCGGCTCGCTGATCTCCATCTTCGCGCGCCTCGGCGGCGGCATCTTCACAAAGGGCGCCGACGTCGGCGCCGACCTCGTCGGCAAGGTGGAAGCCGGCATTCCCGAGGACGATCCCCGCAACCCCGCGGTCATTGCGGACAACGTCGGCGACAACGTCGGTGATTGCGCCGGCATGGCCGCGGACCTGTTCGAGACCTACGCGGTCACCGTGGTGGCTACGATGCTCCTGGGCGGCCTGCTGTTCGGCAAGCAGGGCGACGCGGCCGGCTTCAACGCCGCCGTGTACCCGCTGGCGCTCGGCGCGGTGTCGATCGTGTCCTCCATCATCGGCACCTTCTTCGTCTCGACGCGCGAAGGCGGCAAGATCATGAACGCCCTGTACAAGGGCGTGGTCGTAGCCGGCATCGTCTCGGCGATCGGCTTCTACTTCATCACCCACGCGCTGATGCCCGCACAGGGCAACTCGCTCTTCGGCTGTGCGCTCATCGGCCTCGGCCTCACCGGTGCGCTCATCGTCATCACGGAATACTACACGGCCACCGAGTACAGCCCGGTCCGCAGGGTCTCGGCCGCCTCGCAGACGGGGCATGCGACCAACATCATCGCCGGCCTCGGCGTCTCCATGAAGGCGACCGCGCTGCCGGTGATCGCGATCTGCCTGGCCATCTGGGGATCGTTCAAGCTGGGCGAAGCGAGCGGCGCCGGCCTCTACGGCATCGCGATCGCCGCCACCGCCATGCTGTCGATGACCGGCATGATCGTGGCGCTCGATGCCTACGGCCCCATCACCGACAACGCGGGCGGCATCGCGGAGATGGCCGGCCTGCCGCGGCAGGTGCGCGACATCACCGACCCGCTGGATGCGGTCGGCAACACGACCAAGGCGGTCACCAAGGGCTATGCCATCGGGTCGGCGGCGCTCGCGGCCCTGGTCCTGTTCGCCGACTACACACACAACCTCCAGGCCGCCGGGAAGCTCCTCGCCTTCTCCCTGTCCGATCCGGCGGTGATCATCGGCCTCTTCATCGGCGGCCTGGTGCCCTACCTGTTCGGCGCGCTCGCCATGGAGGCGGTGGGCCGCGCCGCCGGCTCGGTAGTCACGGAGGTCCGCCGCCAGTTCCGCGAGATCAAGGGCATCATGGAGGGAACCGCCAAGCCCGACTACTCGCGCGCCGTCGACCTCCTGACCCGCGCCGCCATCGGCGAGATGATCATCCCCTCGCTGCTGCCGATCGTGGTGCCCGTCGTGCTGGTGGTGGTGATGAACTGGCTGCTCGGCCCCGGCGCCGGCATCAAGGCGCTCGGCGGCCTCCTCATCGGCACCATCGTCACCGGCCTCTTCGTCGCGGTCTCCATGACCACGGGCGGCGGCGCCTGGGACAACGCCAAGAAGTACATCGAGGAAGGCAACTTCGGCGGCAAGGGCTCCGAGGCGCACAAAGCCGCCGTGACCGGCGACACCGTCGGCGATCCCTACAAGGACACCGCCGGCCCCGCGATCAACCCGCTGATCAAGATCATCAACATCGTCGCCCTGCTGATGATTCCGTTGCTGTAAGTATCACGCGTGATGTATCGCGCTCAGTAGGCGATGCAATACGGCCGGCGACGCCGGCTTCACCACGTGGTGGTCGATGCTCGCTTCGCGCGAGCGGCGGCGGTCGGCTTCGTGACCGAGGCCGGTGAGGGCGATGATGGTGGTCGAGGTGCCCTCGGGCATGGAGCGGATGCGGGCGGCCGTCTCGAGGCCGCTCAGCTCCGGCATGCTGATGTCCATGAGGACGACCTCGGGCCGAACCTGCCGGTACTTCTCCAGCGCCTCGTGCGGGCCATAGGCCGTGTGCACTTCATGGCCCATCATCGACAGGAGGCAGGCCACCGCATCCGCGGAATCCGCCTGGTCGTCCACGACCAGTACCTTGAGCGGCACCTCCGCGCGCGGTAACTCCTCCACGACGATCTCTCCCGCAAGACACGACAGTCCCACAGCCAGTGTGCTCCCGGACAGCGACTCAGCCCGAGCTGAGCAAGAATCGTGCGTGCGAGGGGTCAGGCTCTACCGGATCGCGATTCCGTCAGCATGGCCCCCACGAGCTTGTTGAGCCGGGCGCAATAGGCGGCCACGGGCTCCTGAGCTTCCGCCTGCTTGCTCGCCAGCGCTTCCCTGATCTCGGCCAGGCGGCGCTCGATGCGCTCGTCCACGGTCATCGACCTGCAAATGAGGGCGCTCACGCAGGCCGTGATCTCGGCATCGAGCGTGCGGGCGTCGCTGCCGGCAATCTCGACGCCGGTGAGCTCGCGAGGACAACCTGCGGCCAGGTGCTCACGCCATAAACGGGCAAGCTGCATACGCTGGGCGAAGCTTCCTTGCTGCTCGCTCTCGTGCATGAATTGGGCGACCTTCTTACCACGGCCGCAGGCAAGTTGCACCGCTGGTTTGCGCGCGCCGCCGGCTGTTGGGTGTTGGCGCCAGCCTACACGAACGGCGGCGAACGGCCTCGGGTCGATGCTAATTAATTGATTTAGAAAGGATTCCAATCTGGATCGTCGCTGTTGCTTTCTCGTCGGCAGCGATTCGGCGAAAGTTCACGGACGCCGCCGCGCGCAGCGGCCGGCCCGCGCGCTTGACGAGCCCGCGGCCGACCTGTTGGACTCGCGCGGTGATCCGCGGCATGCGAGAGGTGCGGGGCGTGGAATCGAAAGAGCAGTTTCCGGTCGAGAAGACCGACGAAGAATGGCGCGCCGGGCTGACCGGGGAGCAATATCGCGTGCTTCGCCGTCACGGCACCGAGCGCGCCGGCACCAGCGAATTCAACGACGAGCACCGCGAGGGCGTGTTCCGCTGCGCCGGCTGCGGCCAGCCGCTCTACGAGTCGCGGACGAAGTTTGAAAGCGGCACCGGCTGGCCGAGCTTCTTCCAGCCGATCGCCGGGGCCGTGGCCACGCGCGAAGACCACGCCCACCTGATGAAGCGGACGGAGGTCCACTGCGCGCACTGCGGCGGCCACCTCGGCCACGTCTTCCCCGACGGCCCCAAGCCCACCGGCCTGCGCTACTGCATGAACGGCGCCGCCCTGAAGTTCGAGCCGAAAGAGCCGTGAGTCATGCCGCGATGGCCAGCGGTTGTGGTCGGGCGATGGCATATCCCTGCACGAAATCGACGCCCATGCGCCGCGCCGCCTCGAGAGCGGCGCTGTCCTCGACCTGCTCGGCGATCACCCTGAAGTTGAGCGTGCGCGCCAGTTTGATCATCGCGGTGACCATCGCCTGATTGACGGAGTCCCGCGCCAGGTTGCGGATGAAGGAGCCGTCGATCTTGAGGT